>JAYSXU010000225.1:0-5273 GCA_043716965.1 Fimbriiglobus sp. | reverse complement strand
GCTTCGGCCGCGTCCACTTCTACGAAGGCCATCCGTGGGACCGCGTGACACGGCTCATCAATTTGGTTGCCGATCTCGGTGTCAAACGGGTGATCCTGACGAATGCCGCGGGAGGGATTCACCCGGCACTCAATCCCGGTAGTGTGATGGGAATTCGGTCGCACTTGAAATGGCTCGGCGCAAGGGCGTGGCGTGAGGATACTACGAGCAGTGGCGTCTACATGCCCGCACTGATTGCGAAATTGCAGAACGATGCACCCGACCTGCTATTCGGAACCTACGCGGCGTTGACCGGGCCATGTTACGAAACGCCCGCCGAGATTCGCGCATTAAGAAACCTCGGTGCCGACGCGGTCGGCATGTCCACTGCGATGGAGGCAGAAGAGGCAGTTGCGAGAGGACTGGAAGTCGCGGGGTTGTCGTGCATCACGAACAAGGCCGCCGGAATTTCCGACGGCCCGCTCAGCCACAAAGAAGTGGAGGCCACCGCCAAGCTCGCCGTCGGCCGCATGGCGGATTTGGTGAAGCGAATCTTGTAGGTCGTGGTCGAGCTTCGTGGGCACCGATATTCGATCGCCATACGCCGAACGGCTACTCCGTGACAGTTTGTTGGTTCGTGTCGGGCCTCGAAGACTCGACCACGACCTACAAGAACCGATGTTACCCCTTCTTGGCAAAGTTCGCTGCGACCACATCCCAGTTGATGACGCCGAACCATGCTTCAACATATTTCGCCCGCAGGTTGCGATACTTGAGGTAGTAAGCGTGTTCCCACACGTCGATACCGAGAACCGGGCGTGGGCCACCGTCCATCAGCGGGTTGTCCTGGTTCGGGCTACTGACGATCGCCAACGGCTTTTCCTTGCCCGGCACCAACCATGCCCACCCGCTTCCAAAGCGACCGATAGATGCTGCGGTGAACTCTTTCTTGAAGCCATCCAACCCGCCGAAGCTCGTGTCAATCGCCTTGGCGAGATCGCCCTTCGGTGCGCCACCCGCGCCCGGCTTCGTCATCAGGCTCCAGAAAAAGTCGTGGTTCCAGTGCCCGCCGCCGTTGTTGCGAACCGCACCACGGATTTTCTCGGGTGCATCCTTCACTTTTTGAACAACTTCTTCGATCGGCATTTTCAGCCAATCGTCCGCCCCGGCCAGGGCTTTGTTCAGGTTATCGACGTAAGCTTGGTGGTGCTTGTCGTGGTGAATCGTCATCGTCTCGGCGTCGATGATCGGTTCGAGGAACTCGTAGGCATACGGCAACTTGGCGAGCGTAAACCCAACGGCTTTGGTCTCGGCGGCTCGGGCCGTTGCGAACAAAGTCGGGGCCGCCACTGCCACACCCGCAACACGGAAAAGGTCACGACGGGTCAACATATCACATACTCCGGGACGGTTTCAAAAGGGGGCAAAGTCACGTTGAAACACTATGCGAACCCCGTGCCAGAGGCGATGGAAAAAGGCGTGAGGTCAATTCCCATCCGGGTCTAAACCCGCCGCAAGCATCTTCGCACGCAACCGTTCCAGACGGTGATCGAGATCATCCGCCCGTTTTAATTGGATATCCGCACGTTGGGATTCTTGCGCTGCGCGTTGAGATTCTTGCGTGGCGCGTTGAGATTCTTGCGTGGCGCGTTGGGATTCCTGGTCATTCCGTTCGCATTGTTCAAGGTATGTCATGAACCGATTCCCATCGGGGCGGAGGACCGCGAGTTCGACACCACTTAAATCAAACTGGATTCCCAGCCGGGGGCTGGTGAAACCGTTCATTTTCGGAATCGGTTGGTAGAACCCGGAATTGTCCCGGAGGTAGCCCGTCATCGTGACGTGATCGGGGTCGTAGGTGTAATATTCTTCAGCGCCATACTTTTCATAAAAGAGCAACTTCTTGGCCATGCCTCGGGGGCGATTTCCAGGTGATAGCACCTCAAAAACGACTTGCGGTGGAATCCCGTTTTCCACCCATTGCTTGTAACTCCCGCGATAGCCCTTAGGCCGCCCAAACGCCACCATCGCATCGGGTGCCTGGCGAATCTTGTTTTTACCTTCGACCGGGTACCACAACAAGTTCCCGGCTACGAAGACGTCCGGGTTGTCCCGGAACAGATCGTCCAGACCACCCTGGAGTTTGTAAATCCACTGGAACTGCAGCGTGTTGTCAGACATTGGCTTTCCATCATCATCGGGGTAGTCGATCACAACGGGCGGTGACGATCGAAACGGAACGATCATGGTCGGCACTCCTCAAACACGGTCAGTCGAGATGTTTGAATTGTCTGGCATTTTACACGGGAGTTCAACTGCGGTTATCACCACTTAACCGCTTCCGCAAGATCGCCGTGTGATGGCGCACGTGTCCGACGATAATGTAGGCCAGCGCGTTCACGGTCACTTTGTTTTCGGACGCGACCCCGATCCGGGACCACGCGGTTGCGGGCAGGTTGTTGAAGAAAAGCAGGTTGGATCGACGGAGCGATTCAAACTCCTCAGCCAGATCACGAAAGAGATAGCGGTCGAACTCAGCGGCTTGCATGTAATTGTTTTCATCGAAGCCGGCGAGCGGTGTGGCGTCGTTACGTGCGAACCGGAGTGCGCGATAGGCGAAAACTCGTTCCGCGTCGATCAGGTGGCCGATTACTTCTTTCACGCTCCAGGTGTACGGTGGATGTCGTAGACAAGCGACTTGTTCCGTGATGCCACGCAGGAAGGGAAATAGCTCATCGGTCTGTGACTTCATCGCTTGAAGTACGTCGTCCTCGGGCACCAGTGAAACATAAGTTTCATAGAACGTGGCATAATCGGTGACATTGGGTCGGCTCATCGGTCACTCCAGATGTTCAGGGTCGGACAAAGTCGCATCCTACTTGATCGCACAGGATCGGACTATAATAACTATCAGTAATCCGCTCTCGTGGGTTCACCCTCCGCCACTGTAAAAACAAGGGGCTTACCATGCCGGCAGTCATCGACGACATCGCGTCGGAAATCCAGGATCTGAAGAAAAAAATCGGTGCCACGATCTTGGCCCACTACTACCAAGAAGGCGAGATTCAGGAACTCGCGGACATCACCGGGGATAGCCTGAAACTGGCGCGCGAAGCGACCAAAGTGGACACGCCCGTGATCGTGTTTTGCGGCGTGCTGTTCATGGCCGAAACCGCCAAAATGCTGAACCCGTCGAAGAAGGTGCTGCTACCCGACCTCAAAGCCGGGTGCAGCCTCGTCGATTCGTGCCCGCCGGAGAAGCTCGCTCGCTATCAAGAGATGCTCCGCGAGAACGGCCGCAAGTTTCAAACGGTCACGTACATCAACAGCTCCGCGAAGGTGAAGGCCCTCTCCGATTGGATCGTGACCTCCGGCAATGCCGAAGACGTGGTGCGGAACAAAGTGCCGCCGGACCACGAGATTCTATTTGTCCCGGACCAACACCTCGGCCGATACTTGCAAGGCGTGACCGGGCGGGACATGATCTTGTGGAACGGCTCGTGTATGGTGCATGAGATTTTCAGTGTTCACGACCTCATCAAGCAAAAGAAACAACACCCCGCCGCCGTCACGATGGCGCACCCCGAATGCCCGGCCAACGTGCTGGAACACGTCGCGTTCATCGGCGGTACCGAGGCAATGATTAAGCACGTCGGCAGCTTCAAAGCCCCGACCACGTTCATTGTCGCCACCGAACCGAACATGCTCTGGCAACTCGAATCGCGGTTCCCCCAGCACACTTACCTGCCCGTTCCGGGCATCACGTGCGCCTGCAACAAGTGCCCGCACATGGCCCTGAACACGCTCGAAAAAATCCGCGATTGCATGCGCGACGGCAGCCCCGAAATTCACTGGCAACCGGAGTTCGACAAAGCCAAGGACGTCCTGGCGCGAAGCTTGTTGAACCCGCCAACCACCGCCCCCGTTCACCCACATGGGGACTGATTCACTCACTTAAAACGGATTCACCACAGAGGGCACGGAGGGCCACAGAGGAAATCCAAAATCATTTCAAATGGTTTTCTCTGTGGCCCTCTGTGGTGAAAACTCTTCTCCTAAAATGGAATGACTTCATGCCTACACTCGTGCCGAATCGGTTTCTCATTCGGGTGGCTCATCCCTGTGTTTACGTCAAGTCAATGCCGCTAACCGGCGACGAGGACACGCAACTCGTGGACCTTCCGGAAACGGCGCGGTTGAACAACTTCACGGCGCTGGATGACGGCAAGAACTTTGCTGATGTTCGCATCGCGTGGAACGAACTCGGCGTTGGTGTGCAGGTAGTCGTGAAGGGGAAAGACCAAGTGACGACGGGTGATGCGGAGAAGCCACGCACGGCGGACGGGTTGTGGCTGTGGCTCGATACCCGTGATGCACGGGTATCGCATCGGGCGAGCCGGTATTGCCATCAGTTTTACCTGTTGCCGACCGGCGGCGGGCCGGACAAAGAGGAACCCGCATTCGGGCAAACCAAGATCAACCGGGCGTTGCAGGAAGCACCACTCTGCACGCCCAGTGATGTCCTGTTTCGGTGCCACAAACTGAAGGGCGGTTATCGACTCGAAGCGTTCCTTCCCGCATCGACGCTGAGCGGCTACGACCCCGAACAACATCCCCGTCTCGGCGTCTTCTACCAAGTCCGCGACCAGGAATTGGGCGATCAAACGCTCAGCGTGAACAGCGACTTCCCGTTCACGGACGACCCGTCGCTCTGGGAAGTTCTTGAATTGGTGAAGGGCAAATAATCAGCATCAATCCAAGTTGATGCCCAACTCATCTGGGGACGGAACGACCACGGATACGGGCTTGGGTTCCAGTGAAATACCAAGTGCGTCCGGCGAAGGTATCACGACTTTCACAAACTGCGGTTTTGGTTTCGTTGGTTCGATTCGTGGTTTTACTGCTACGGGTGCAGGGGCTGGTCGAGGTTGTTGGCGCGGGCGGGTTGGCACTACGGACGAACCACTACCCATTCCCTGGCCGAAGAAAACCGGGTCGTTCGAGTACAGCATCGGGTACGGACTCGGCGAACCGCCGAGTGTCGGGGGGCACCCCGCCGGCGTTCACCCCGCGCCAGACTGGTTGGGCGTTGCCGTCAGCCACAGCACCGCTGCCGCACCGAAAATCAGACCAATTCCCGCAAGCTTATGCATGGCTTCTCGCTCCGCTACGAACACTGGGCGGCGGAGCATAGCTCACCCTGTCGAATGACGGAATACCACTTCGAGTTGCCCCGCGACTTCGGCGGCGAGTTTCGCGTTGGCGACGATGAGCGATTGGTTGGCGGCCAGGGT
>JAYSXU010000224.1:0-1800 GCA_043716965.1 Fimbriiglobus sp. | reverse complement strand
GATCCAGTCGATGGAGATTTTGCAACTTCCGGTCATGGCCCTGCAAGAAAAGATTGAAGCGGAGTTGCAGGAAAACCCGTTCCTCGAATTGAAAGAAGCCCGCGCCAAAGAGACCGACGCGGTTGTCGAACCCGAGTTCAACGCCGACGCGCCGATGAAGCACGACGAGACCGGCGACCTCGAATTCGCGCGGATGGATGAAATCAACAAGGACTGGGGCGATCACTTCAACGAAGAACACCGGCCCAGCCGGGCGGGGCTGGAAGAACAATCGGACAAGAAGCTTGACGCGATGATGAACATCGCCCAAGCACCGCGATCGTTGCAGGATCACCTCTCGGAGCAACTGCCGTACCTCGAACTCTCGTGCGTCCAACTGGAACTCGCCGAGTTCATCATCACGCACCTGGACGACAACGGCTATCTGCTATCGCACGACCCCGATAGCGGCAAACCGCAGCCGGTCAACCTGGACGAACTGGCCCACAATTTCCCCAAGCCGGTGACATTCAGCGACGTGGAAGACATGCTGCACGTCGTGCAAAAACTCGACCCGGCGGGCATCGGCGCCCGCGACACGAAAGAGTGTCTACTACTGCAAGTGTCGGAGGAAACGCTCCACGCCGACTTGGTGCGGGCGATGATTCAACACCACCTCGAAGACATCGCCCACAACCGCCTGCCGATGATCCAGAAGCGTACCGGCGCCGACATTGCGACGATTCAGGAAGCCATCGACGAACTGCGGCACCTGGACCCCAAGCCCGGCGCAAAGTTCATCTCCGAGTCCGCCAAGTACGTCGTGCCGGACATCATTGTCACCCGCAACGATGACGACGAATTCGACATCCGGCTGACGAACGATTGGACCCCGAACGTCCGCGTCAGCAAGAAGTACGTCGATCTGGCCAAGGACAAATCTTACGACCCCAAAACGCGAGAATACCTACAAAACAAGTACCGCAGCGCTCACTGGTTGATCGACGCGATTCAACAACGGCGGAACACGTTGATCCGTGTGACGCGGGCCATCATCAACCACCAACGGGCTTTTCTGGACAAGTGGCCGGAGTACATTCAGCCGCTGAAGATGGAAGACATCGCCAAAATCGTCGGCGTACACGTCACCACGGTCAGCCGGGCCGTGGACGACAAGTGGGTCGAAACCCCACGCGGCGTGTTCCCGCTCAAACGCTTCTTCGGCGGCGGGACGATGAACAAAACCACCGGCGAAAACGTGGCGTGGGAAACGATCAAGCAAAAGCTGTTGGAGATCATCGGCGAAGAGAACAAATCCCACCCGCTGTCCGATGAAGAGATCGTGGACAATTTTGAGGCAGCCGGCGTCAAAATCGCTCGGCGCACCGTCACGAAATACCGCGAAGCCCTGAAAATCCCCTCCAGCCGCCAACGCAAAGATTGGTCCATGAAATAGTGGCCGATACCACGAATCGCAACATGGAAACGGAAAGTGCCCTAATCCCGCTTCAGCGAGTTCAGGACCATTCCGGTGATCAACTTCGGGTAGAAGTACGTTGATTTGGGCGGCATCTTCTCTCGGTTGCCGGCGATCATCTCGACGTGGTCCATTGAAACCGGCGGCACGAGGCAGGCCACTTGACACGTCTTACCCGTCACCGCGTCGGTGACTTCCTGCAGCAGGTGAACGTACTGGCACGTCGGGGTGCCGCCGAGTTTTTCGGGCATCAACTTCTCGATCACCAGCTTGTGCAAAATGCTCACCGCGAGGCCACGCCACTCCGACGATTGCGTCGGTGCGAGCGTGTCCATGATGGTGTT
>JAYSXU010000223.1:0-5284 GCA_043716965.1 Fimbriiglobus sp. | reverse complement strand
TGGCTCTCCGTGCCCTCTGTGGTAAATCGTCTTTCGTGTGTTCTCCCAGGTCGGGTTTCTTTCCGGGTCGATTCTGCGATAATTCCCACACGGTTACTTGTCATCCTTTACGGTCATCACCGATGCTCAACACGGCCTTGCAAGACGCAATCCTCCGCATCCTTCCTCGGGTGAAGACGCCGGGGCAATACTCGGGCGGGGAACTGAACTCGGTCCGCAAGGATCACCGGCAGGTTCGTGGCAAATTGTGCCTCTGTTTCCCGGACACGTATGGCATGGGGATGAGCCACCACGGGTTGCAAGTTCTGTACACGATCATGAACAACGACCCACAATGGGCGTGCGAACGGGCCTTCACGCCGTGGTTGGATTTTGAAGCCGAGTTGCGGGCCAAGAAGTTGCCGCTCTACGGCCTCGAAACCTTTACGCCGCTGTACAAGTTCGATCTCATCGGCTTTAGCTTGCAGTACGAGGTGAGCTACACCAACCTCCTGACGATGCTCGACCTCGGCGGGGTGCCGATGTTCAGTGACGAACGGCTCGTCACCGACCCGCTCGTCGTGACCGGCGGGCCTGGTGCGCAGAACCCAGAACTGCTCGCGCCGTTCGTGGACATTTGCGTCATTGGCGATGGCGAGGAATCGTTGCCTTGGATCATGGAAAAGTGGGTGACGTTGAAAGAACGCGCGATCCGGGCTGGAGACATCAGTTTCCGCCGTCGCCAGGAGATGATTGCGGAGATTGCGGGGAGTACGAATTGGGCTTACGCCCCGATGTTTTATGAACCGGAATACCACAAGGACGGCACGATTGCGACCATTAACCGCACCCGGACTGACGTGCCGTCAGAAATTACATCTTGTACTATCACGACCGATCTCGAAGCGATCCCGTTGCCGACCAAGCCGGTCGTGTCGTTCGTGAAAACACCGCACGACCGCATCGCCATCGAGATCATGCGCGGTTGCCCGCACCAGTGCCGGTTCTGTCAATCGACCGTCATCAAGCGCCCGATGCGGTTCCGCACCGTGGAAACGATCGTGCAATCGGCGCTCGAAAGCTACCGCAACACCGGAATGAACGAGATTAGTTTGCTGTCCCTCTCGACCAGCGATTACCCGCAGTTCGAGGAACTTATCAAGCGGATGTACGAGGTCTTCACCCCGCTCGGTGTAAACGTCTCGTTGCCGAGTTTGCGGATCAACCACCAGTTGCGGACGCTGCCGGGGTTGGTGCAAGGCGTGCGCAAAGCCGGTCTGACGTTGGCCCCCGAAGTGGCCCGCGACGACATGCGCGAACAGATCCGCAAGAAGATCAAGAACGACGACCTGTACACCGGTTGCCGCGAGGCGTTCAAGAACGGCTGGCAAAAGGTGAAGCTGTACTTCCTGTGCGGCCTCCCCGGCGAACGGCCCGTGGACCTCGAAGGCATCGTCGAGATGGCGGATCACATCGCCCAGATCAGCAAAGAGGTCACCGGGCGGTACAAGGAAGTGACCGCGAGCGTGTCGAACTTCGTGCCGAAACCGCACACGCCGTACCAGTGGAACGGGATGCAGGACCGCGAATATTTCAAGTGGGCGGGGCACTACATCCGCTCCAAGTGCCGCCAACGCAGCGTCCGCATTCGCCAGCACGACATCGAAACCAGCTTGCTGGAAGGCATCCTGACACGCGGGGATCGGCGGGTGGCGGCCGGGTTGTACGAAGCCTGGAAGCGCGGCGCCCGGCTCGATAGCTGGCAAGAGTGTTTCAAACCCGATTTGTGGTGGGGCGCCTTCCGCGACCTCGGCATCGACACCGCGTTCTACACCCACCGCCACCGCCCGACCGGCGAACGCTTACCGTGGGACCACGTCAACGTAAAAAAGGGCCGCGCCTACCTGGAGAAAGAGCAAGAACGCAGCGTGATCCAACTCGGCGTCATGGCCGAAGCCGTCGGCAAAGAACCGTCGGGCTGCGGCGGATAAATCAAGAAGTTAACCACGGAAAACACGGAATGAACGGAAGAAAACCAGAATAGAATTTTCGTTGAACCGGTGGGGAATCGTACCAAGTCGGCATTCGTTGGTTTTATTTCCGTGTTTTTCCGTGTTTTCCGTGGTGAAATTGATGGCTTCTCCGCTGAAGTTGCCCCCGCGTGACGGGGCGTTTGTCGCTATCGACTTTGAGACTGCCGATCACGGTCCGGATAGCGCGTGTGCGGTCGGGTTGGTGCGGGTTGAAAACATGGAGGTCGTGCGGCGTGAAGTGGTGCTGATTCGCCCGCCGCGACCGAAGATTTTGTTCACTTACGTTCACGGCATTTCGTGGAACATGGTGGCCAACGCGCCGACGTTCGGGGAAGTGTGGCCGCTGATTGACAACATTCTTGACGGGGCGACCCACTTCACCGCTCACAACGCCACCTTTGATCGCCGCGTGTTGGAAGCTTGTTGCAAGAAAGCGAACCTGCCGGTTCCACCGTTGCCGTTTCTGTGCAGTGTTCACATTGCCCGCAAACGGTGGGGGTTGAAGCCAAACAACCTTCCGGCGGTTTGTCGCCGTCTCGGAATTGGGTTGATTCACCACGATGCCGGTTCGGACGCGGAAGCCTGTGCCCGGATCGTGATTGCGGCAGCGGCCCAAGATGCCGAACAACTCAACGGGGCTTCGTCGCCACATCCGCAGGCCAATCCAACTCCACGCCGGTTTTGATTAACGTGGCCTGGAAGTCGGCCAAGAGTTTGGCGTCCGCCCGGACTTTGCGTGGCGGTAACTTCTTTGCCAAGCAACACGCGATCAGGTTGCCGACCGATTCGCCGATGTTCCACTCCACCGGGTGCAACCGATAGCAGCCGTTCGTGATGTGCGTGACCCCAAGATTCTTGCACGCCGGGAGCAGGTTTTCGATGCGTTGCGGGATCAGCGACCCGAGCGGAATTTGAAACGGCAGCGACGACACGTCAATGTAATTATCCCCGCCCGACGACGGGTGCAGGTCGATGCGATAGCTACCCACCCCGACGGAATCGGCGAACTTCTCCGCCGTGAATTCCCCCGGTTTCTTGCCGAGTGCTTTCGCGCGGGCGTCGGTGCCGACGTGATTTTCCGTGACGGTGAACTCGGCTTTGATGCGACGACTTTCGCGGATGTACGGGGCTTGCGCCACACCCGTTTCGGTGCCGAGAAGGTCGCTGCGCAACCGCAAACCCTTCCAGCCTTGCTTGCCGTCCGCACGCGGAGCTTCGGTTTGCATCCAGTAGAAAAGTGCCAAACTGAGGTCGATACCCCGGTCGGCGTGCTTCTGGATTTCACCCTTCGGAAGATCGACGATGTTGCCGAGCCAGTAGTCGTTTTGCGGCCAGTTCACGAGGCACACGTCGCCGGCGTAGGTGCCGTCCACGAAGTTCTTGCGGTCCACGATGCGGCGATACGTCCACAGGTTCAACTTCCCCTTTTCAGCCGGTCCCATCGGGTTGAAATCGACGGCCCGGACTTTTGAGGTGTCGTTGTACTGCGTCACGTCCCACGACAGTAATTTGCCCGGCCACGGCGGCGCCATCTTCGGGATGTAGTCGCGCCAGAAGGCGTAGTCCTTCGGTTTGGCAATCGTGTGGTCTTCGCCGTCCACGTAATCCATCGCAAAGCACCACGTGAACGCCTGTTGTTTCGCGGGATTGGCCTGCGCCGGGGCGTGCGGTTCGTTGGTGTCCTTCTGGCTCTCGGCGCCAATCACATACTCGGCTTTAGCTAGCGGCAACAGATCGCCGAGTTCCGTGGCATCCACGAAATAGGGTGCGGTTAACGTGATCCCAATTGCGTGGCCTTCGATCAAAACCGATCGAATGCGGTCCGCCTGCACGTCGGCGGTCTTCACTTCGTACCCCTGGAGCAATCGCACTTTGCCGTTGCTGAGATACGGGGTCAACATCTGCAACAGCACTGCCACGGCAACACGCGGTTCGTGGCAGAGCTTTGAAACGCTGCCGTTGCCGGGGTTGAACGCCGGGGCTTTTTTAGCGGCGTCTGTGAGGGGGAAATGGTTGCGGTAGTAGTCCCGGACATCCGTGCGGAATTGGCGGTACAGTTTGGTGCTACCGAATTGTTCGATCCACGGGTGTTCGTCCGGCGGCACTCCCTGGGATGTGAGTTGGCCGCCGATCCAGTCGTTCAGTTCCGTGAGAATGACCGTCAAACCCGCCTTGGCCGCCGCCAGTGCCGCCGCGCACCCCCCGACCCCAGCTCCAAGAATGACCACGTCCGCTTTCAATTCCCGCGACTTGGTTTTCGGTTCCTGACCAAACGCGGGCAAATACGTGGCCAGCGGCGTGATGGCAGACAGGGAGAGGAAGGCGCGGCGATTCATGGCAATTAGAACCCTTTGGTTGGCGTCATCTTCAATGTCAGCTTCTTATTAGCTCGCTCAACCACGACATCAACCGTGCGGCCCGGTTTCACTAAACTTGTGGCCAAGTACGTGTCCCCGAGTGTGTCCGTCCAGCGGCCATCAATCGTGATAATGCGATCATCGGGTTGCAACCCCGCCTGTGATGCCGGGCTATCCTCGTAGACCTTTCTCACGATAACCGTTGTCGCACCGTCGGCAGTGTCTTCACGAATCGCCATCCCCCAAAAGCCTGCCGCACCGACGATTTTCGGTTCGGTGGATTTCTCGCCGGCGGTCATCAAGTTCTTGGTCAAATCTTGGATGTAGTCGCCCGGCTTGTAGTCGGTCGGCTTCAGGATCAACTGCTTCTTCTGGTAGTCCACGGTCGAAGAGTAACGGCCAAAAAACGGGAACCCAACGATGCCTTCGATCGGCCCGTAGTCGTCCGAGAACATGTCCGAGATTGCCTTGACCGTCGGGTGATCCATCACAATTGCTGGCAGTTTTTCGACGGTGATCCCGCCCACTTGCATCTTCGCCACGTCGATCTGGTTCAGCCCGCCGAACAAACTGAACCCACCGCCACCCTTCTTGAGAATCCCCGCATCTTTGGCGAGCCGGTTGTTCAACAAGTTGATCGGGGCGCCCGTATCAAAGATCAACTTGTACGGCCCCTTATCGTTAATCATCACTTCCAACAACATATGCCGCGATGGTAACAACTTGAACGGGATTGTAACAGCCTTATCAGTCGGCGGCGCTTGGCACTGCCCCAATTGTGCGCAGAATGTGATACAGGTTATGACACCGATGTATTTTAAGCTCTTCACTTTACAGTCCCTTTCCGAGTGTGATGACCAGAACCGGAGTTTCATCGCCGCGTTTGACCCGAATCTTCGCTTCGTCACCCGGCTT
>JAYSXU010000222.1:0-5291 GCA_043716965.1 Fimbriiglobus sp. | reverse complement strand
AGTCAACTCGAACTCATTAAGCAAGCCGGAAACAACCGTCGGGACCGGGTCGCGGTGATGGCCCAACTGACGGGGCTGTCCAAAACCGGCACCTTCGGCGAACAAAGTGGGTTTGAAAACTCCTTGAAATTGTTGGAGGTTCAACGCAAAGGGTTGGCCGAACGGTTGGGCAAAGATCACCCCCAAATGAAGGAACTCGAAACCCAAATTGACTACTACAAAGCGGAGATTGCCCGCCTGAATCCGGACGACCCCAACGGACAACTCGACGAACTTGCCGCGATCGCCAAGCAGCGAACGCAACAGCAAATTACGAACGTGCTCCAAATCAAAAACTTGCAAGCCCGACTCAGTAAAGATGAAGAGACGCTCACCAGCGCCGGCGGAATTAAGAGCAAAATGGACGTCCTGTTAGCCCAGATCACGCAGCTCGAATCCGAAATTAACCGCCTCAATTCCGATAAACGCACGACACAAGTCTCCTCCGGCGCGGGCGGCTACAGTGCCTCCGCGATCACGCCGCCGAGCATTGGCGGGAAAGTCGCGCCGGTCTTATTTCAGTCGTTGCTCATGGGGTTGGTCATCGGCTTGGCGCTGGGCGGGGGCGGGATGTTGGTCGCGGAGTTAAACGACAAGAGTTTCAAATCCCCTGGCGAAATTCGCCGCAGGCTCGGGTTGGCCGTCATTGGTCACATTCCACGCATCCGGCTTGAACTTCCCGGCGGGTCGGAAGCGCCCGGCGAATTCCAACCGGCGCTCGTCGCGGCGGTCCGACCGCGGTCGATGGAAGCCGAAGCCTACCGCGGCATCCGCACGCAGTTGTTGTTCAGCACCCAGGGCCTCGGGCACCAAGTGATTCAGGTGACGAGTCCGAACCCCGGCGACGGCAAATCCACGCTGGCGGCGAACCTGGCGATCACAATTGCCCAGGCAGGCAAGCGGGTGGTGTTGGTCGATTGCGACTTCCGCAAACCGCAAGTCCATAAGCTCTTCGGCCTCACGACGAACGATGTCGGCGTCGCAACAATTATTGCGGGCAACGCCCCGATGGCCAAGGCCCTGCGCCGCTCCCCGATTCCGAACCTCGACCTCATGCCGTGCGGCCCGCGCCCCGAGTCCCCTGCCGAACTGTTCATGACGCTCCGGTTCCACCAACTCTTGACGGAACTGAGAGATGCGTATGACTACGTCATCATCGACACCCCGCCGATCCTGGCGGTCAGTGACCCGGTTGCCATCGCGTCCCAGGTTGATGGCATCCTGTTGGTCCTCAAGCTGACGAAGAATTCCCGCCCCAGCGCCGAACGAACCCGAGAACAACTCACCGCAATTGGTGCCAACATTATCGGCGTGGTCGTGAACGGCGGGAACACCAGCGCGCAGGGCTATGAAGGCTACAATTATGGCTCCGGCGGCGGCTACAAGTATGCGGATTACGAGTACGCCACCGATTACCACGACGACCCCGCACCGAAGTAATCCGTAAACAAGAATGTTCACCACAGAGACACAGAGTCACCGAGAAATCCATTCAAATTGGTTTTGGATTTCTCGGTGACTCTGCGTCTCTGTGGTAAAAATTGCTTCTCAGGAATCTAGAGAAGTGAGCGGCACCTGAATGCTTCCGATTGCTGACACGCATGTGCATTTGCTCGCCGGGCTGGACGACGGCCCGGTGACGCTCGACGAAGCCCTCGCCATGTGCCGGATGTTGGTCGCCGAAGGCGCCCGTCACGCCACTGCACTTGCGCACCAAAACCCGGACTACCCGGACAACACCGCGAGTCACCTTCAAAACGCGGCCACCGAACTGGCAGCCGCTTTAGTTGTTCGTCAAATCCCGTTGTCGGTTTATCCAACCGGCGAAGTGATGCTCTCGGTGAACACGTTCCCGGAGTGGAAAGCGGGCCGCCTTCTCACCGTGGGCGGGCACGGTCGAAGTCTGCTCGTGGAAATGCCACACGACCTGTTCTTTGACGTGCGCCCACTGGCGGCGGAATTGAAATCGTCCGGGGTCCGCCTCATCATCGCCCATGCGGAGCGGTATCCGGAATTGATCTTTGATGACGAACTCTTGAACCAATTCCTGGCCGCCGGGTGCTTGATCCAAGTGACCGCCGCCGAACTCGCCGACCCCAGTAGCTTGGCCCATGAACGCGCCTTGAAAAACTGGGTGAAACGGGGGATCGTTCACCTGATCGGCAGTGACGGCCACAACCTCGAACGCCGCCCGCCCCGGTTGCGGGCCGGGATGCAAACCCTGGCCCGTTGGGCCGGCCAATCCGCCGCCGACCGCATCGCGGGAATTTGGAGTACCGCCATCCTCCAAGGCAAGCCCGTCAACCCACCCGCCCCGCTGCCCAAGCCCCGCAACTGGTTCGCCCGGCTGTTCGAGGGGTAAAATACGCGCAAAGCCCACGAACGATCGTTCGTGGGCTTTCGACCCTTCACTACTTCTTCTCGCACAACTCGGCGGCGTGGCGTTTGGCTTCCTCCGTACTGCGGAGCATTCCCACAACTTCGCGCCACGCCGCTTTCTTGTCCGCCTGCTGACTCACATTGGCCAGGATCAACTTGCGTTCGCTCTCGGTCGGCAATCGCCCCAAGTTCATCGCCGTGAGCAACTCCAGGATCTGCTCATCGGACCGCTTGCCATCGACTACGGAATCGACGAATCGAATGACGCGCTCCACGGATTGTAGACGTTTCGCGGTAACACTCTCGAAGTCGTACATAAGTTCAATTTGATCGGCAAACTCCTTGCGAGAGAGGCTTGCCAGAATTTGTTGCACTGCCAAGCTAGCTGTCGTTTCGAGCGTTGGGTCTTTCAACACAAGCTGGCCGAGGTTCAGCTTTTTCCGCGTATCTTTGTCGCCGAGGAAATACTCCCGTTCGATCCGCGACGGGGCGCGGTTGTAGGCGTGCTGGATGACCTGGGTTAAGAACGCTTCGTCCGCGTTGGCGGGCGTGACATGCTCCAACCAAAACCTCGCTTGGGGTTGCATTGTCGGGGTCAGATTATGGCACACGGCACAGTTGGCATCTTTTGTCGGATGGTGCAGAAACGGAGCCGTTGGCGACTCAGGTTTGAAGTAAACCCGGTCACCGGGCAGGATTTGATAGTTCGTCTTGGTGTCACCGTGTTCGGTGATACCCTTCCAGTCCACCGGGAGGATTTGGTCCGGACCACCCGTCTGATTCCGGCGCGCAACCCACACGTTCATCGGCCCTTTTTTTAGCAACCCGCTGATCTGTGAAATCGCATCAAGCACTGTTTCGTTCCCTGTGATTGGGAAGCGGATGACCTGTTCGCCGTTTAGGGCCAAGTCCGCGATGATGTACGCAAACTTGCTGTTGAATGCGACGACCATGACTTTAACGGTGCCATCGGGCCAACCAGCTTTGACCAAGTGTTCGTTCACGGTTTTCGTCGCTTCAGGAACGGTCAACCCGTTCACATTGACCACGCCGCCTGTCGGGTAGAAACTCTGCAAATTAATCGTGCCGTCGGGGTGGACGATGAACTGACGGGGCTTCGGCGTTTGCCCGACGATCCCAGTTTGCGATTGGATGCCCAGAATGTCCGGCGGTTCGATGCGGTACTCGTTTTTCGTTTGCAATCTCGAAACCCACCGTTTGTCGAACCGTGCTAAGTTCTGATCGATGGCATACCCGTCGAAGAATGTCGCCAAGTCGGTGATTCCCTCAGCCCGACTCACGTCGTCCGTCAGCCACCCGACGACTTTCTTGCGTTTCGTGCTGTCGCGGTCCTTCACGAAGTAGTCGGTTTCGACGACGCTGGGTGGGGTGCCGCGGAGGTCGTTGCAGACTCGTTTCAGGAATTCTTCGTCGCTTAAATTGGGGCCGAGAACGGGCTTCGCGGCGACTGGTTTCGGTTTGGCGGCGTCATCGGCTTTCACCAGGGACAGCGTCCCGGCACTGAAGCCTGTCGCCAACACCAGCGCCGTCAGCACGCCGACTGTGGCGGCTTTGAGTTTCGTGAGCAGCATCATTTGCAACACTCCATCGGTTAATTGAAGCACATTTGCAGGGACGGACCCCACGAGAGGGCCACCACAGGCAGCCAGTATTGCGACTTCGATCACGGCATCGGCCAGGACGACCGGGACCGTGGCGTTGGCTTGGCCGGCCAGCGCGAGGGCCAACCCGCTAGCCGAAAGCGTAATCCCGCGCTCCGTCAGGCGTTCTGCGAGCAACTGTCTGGCTTTGCCAATCCTGCCGGCCAACGTGGCGGGTGCGATCCCGAGTTGCTTGGCGACTTCGCGTTGCGATCGGCCTTCGAGGTCGCACAACACGATTGGCAACCGCAACTTGTCGGGTAGCTTCGCCAGTTCCGCATCCAAGATGGGTTGAAGATCGGACCAGATTTCGGCAGGCGTGGGGGCGATTGGTTGCGGGGCGGACTCCATCGAAGTTTCCCTTGTCGCTCGCTTGGCCCGAAGTGCCTTGGCTTTCAACGCCGTGCGGTACGCCACCCCGTACAACCAGTTGCCGACTTGCCCACGGGGTCGCACCACGTTGGCCCGTCGGGCCAGCACCAGGAAAACTGCTTGAAACGCATCCTCGGCCGAGTGGACATCCCCGATCACCCGGCGGCACACACCCAGTACCATTGGCCCGTGTCGCCGCACCAGTTCGGCAAACGCGGTGGGGTTGTGCGATTCCACGAACACCGTCAGCAGATCCCCGTCGGTACGGCCAACAGCATCGTTCGCCAGTGCCATTCGCCGGAGCGGTGCGAACAAGTAAGTAGCCGGCGAACGGGTAACCATTGGGGCAGAACCTTTCAAAAGCGATTGGGTCGCATCAGGTATTGCCGAGAAAATGCTTTGCGCACGGAATGACGGCAAAAAATCCGACAGTTGGGGAAACTGTCCAGAAATCCGACAGTCGGTAACCGCGTCGCGGCTACACTAAGCTATGTAATACGCTGTCACGCTTTGGCTGACGCAACAAAATCCTGCGCGGGCCGCAAAAATTAAAGTTGAGAAATCTGCAAAGAATTTCAGTTCAGTTGTCGTTTATTGTCGCAGTGCAGTTCCGTTGCGACGTGAAGTTTGCGAAACTCGGCTACCGAGTGCCACTATTCCCCACACCGGGCATAAAAACTACAACAGCATTTACTCCGCTGCACGAATAGTCACTGTTCTCTGGAGCGAATCGCAAAACTATTTTCCACCAACTAGCAAGTTGCGCCTTGACAGCAAAACAGAAGTCCCGATAGTGATGCTTGGAATTGAGGAAGTCAATCAATTCTATGTGACAAATCC
>JAYSXU010000221.1:0-5303 GCA_043716965.1 Fimbriiglobus sp. | reverse complement strand
ATGAACAGCTCAGCTTGAACCAATACAACACTCGCAACTTAACACTTTTCTTTGTCCATCGCCAACCAACCGTAACCCCACCGGAGGGTACCCATGCCGCGACCGAATTGGCTGTTGAGTTTGATGATCGGCTGCGCAGTCACCGTGGGGGTATCGCCGAGCAAGGTTTGTTCTCAGACGTACACTTGGAACAACACCACTGGCGATCTGGGCGTCGGGGCAAACTGGATCGGTGGAAAATTCCCGACCGGAGCGGGTGCGCTTTCCGAAGCCCTCACGTTCGGTGGCTCGACGGCTTACACCGCCAACAACGCAGCCACGTTCAACCAATTGCCGATGTATTACGCAGCGAACATCACGTTTAACAACTCGTCTGGCGGGGCCACTCTCACCGCGACAGGAACCCCACTGACCCAGATGGGCTTCCAACTTGGCGGCCTGTCTCAAGGCGGTAGCATCACGCAAAGTGGCGCCGCAGTTGCCACGATCACGGCCCCCATTTATTCCCGCTACGACAACGGCAGCGGAAGCCAAACACTCATAATCCGGGCGAACGCCGCCTCGGGTCAACTGTCACTGGGGGTGGCGAATAATACCAGTGCCCAGTTCCGGGGTAGCCAAGGGGTCGCGTTCCTCAACAATTCGTCGAACGCGATTCTGATTGGCAACTTATCTCGGTTGGGCGGTGGCATTAACGTGTCCGCTGGCAACGTGCAGCAACTGGCTGGCGTGGGCGGTGGAGTCGGCAGGAACGAGTCAGGGAATTCACCACTGATCGTAAACAGCAGTTCATCCATTAGTTTGAACGATTACGGCGGTGACAGTACCCCCAACGGTGGGTTTGGTGGGCTGTTCGTTGACACTACTGGAAGTGTGACTGGGAACGTCCAAGTGACCGGCGGTGGCAGCGGCAGCGTGACGAACCAGTACAGTGGCACGCTGAACGGTTCGCTACGTATCTATCGGACTGGAGGGTACGTGTTCAGTGGCACCCAGTCGGCCACAGGTAAACGGCTTGATTTGCACAATAACACGTCGATGACCTTGAGCGGCACATTCAACGCTTCCTCGGGAGCGCAAGTTGACCACGGGTCGAGCCTGACACTCAGTGGCAACGAGCGGCTTTCTGTTGGCACGACTGGTGTACTTCAACTGGCAGGCGGGACCGTCACGCTAACCGGGGCGGCCAGTACAAACGTGACCCAAACGTTCGCCACCAACGGCGCCCTCTCACTCACCAGTTCACTCGGCTACTTTGGAGCGAGCAGGATCATCGCAACGGCCGGCACCAGTGGAACGAGCACCTTTTCGTTCGGCACTGCGGGCGGGAACACAGCGCTCGCCGCAGGTACGGCTCAGGGACCAGGCACGTTGAATGTCCAGACCAACACCGGTGGGGCGGTGCAGTTCTTCAACACCCCGCTTACTAACGGGCTGATTGGCGGGGGGGTCACCTTCGGGTCAACTTCCCTTGAGTGGGCCACACTGTCGGGTAACAACGTCGTCGCCCTATCCAGCTATCAGACCAACACCAATCCGAACACATGGGTTGCAACCGACAACGTAAAGGTGTCCGTCGCCCCGATCGCCAACTTGACGGCCAACCAGACGATCAACTCACTCAACATGGCATCGGAATCAACGCTCACTCTGAACGCCGGGACCACACTCACGATTGGAACGGGTGGGGTTATCGGATTCACAACAGGTACTGGATCTTCTGTCAACCGATTCCAGACCATCACCGGCGGCACCCTGACGGCCGACACCACTAGCGGCGGATGGCTACGGTTCACACTGGGTCACGGTAGTTCCACCAACGAGACATTCCTGACTGTCAACTCGGTGATTGCCAACCAGGGGGCGAACACGGTCGGGCTAGTGAAGAGTGGGATCGACACACTCACCCTGAGTGGGGTGAACACGTTTAGCGGGAATGTCCACGTGCATAACGGCACGCTCAGCATCACCGCAGCGAACAACCTTGGCGGCACCCCGACAGTCTTCCTAACCGGCGGATCTCTGGAGACGACTGCGAATATGACACTGTTCCAGCGGCTCGACGTGGGTGCTTCCTCCGGCACGGTGAAGGTACAATTCAGCACTGCCACCCTGTCTGCCGCGAACCCGATCCTGGGGACTAATCGTGGAACATTCACACTCGGCGGCAACAGCGGCACACTAATCTTGTCGAACACCGACGGGGGGGTAGCGGACCTCTCGCTTCTACAGGTATCATTCGGTAACACTCTCCGGCTCGGGACACGCACCACTGGTGCTAGCCTGCTCGGGGCATCCACGATTTTGAACCTGACTGGCACACTCGACGGTTCTTGGGGGAACACGATTGCCGCTGGTGCTGTGGACGGAAGTAGCGCGAGCATTTTCCGCATTCGCGGCGGCAACACACTCACGATTGGGGCGACCGACAACCCACAACTTGTAACGTTTGCAGGCGCCTTCACCCAGGACATCAACGGGGTCAGCAGCCCGACCGCCGCCAACTTGGTGAAAGTGGGTGTTGGCGTGCAATGGCTTTCGGGAGCGAGCAGCTACACGGGCACGACCAGCTTGCTCGGTGGCACGTTAAAGATTGCCGCGAATGTAGCCAACTCGACCAACGGCCCGGTCGGGAACGCGACATCGGCTATCCTGCTCGGCAACACAACGGGTACCGACGACGCGACCCTTCAACTGAACGCCGGGTTCACGTTCGCTCGGCCGGTTACGGCCCAGACGGGATCGACCGGCTTGATCGTCCTGAGTAGCGACACCAATAGCCCTGGCGGCCTGTCCACTTTGAGTGGGGCGATCACTCTCAACCGCAGCGTTGAAATCGCCACTCCCCAGAGTAACCTCCTAGTATCCGGCGTGGTTTCGGGCACTGGCGGGATAGTAAAGTCCGGGAATGGTACTCTCACGGTCACTGGTAACAGTACGTATACAGGACCGACTTACATCAGCGACGGAACACTCGTCGTGAACTCCCAAGTTGGTAGCGGGACAGGTACGGGCGGCGTCATCGTGACCCAGAATGGTACTCTCGGCGGCAACGGCCGTCTTGCACCGACAGGTACGAACACGGTGACGGTACAAGGGGGGATTACGGCGGGGACCGCAGTGGGGGCTAGCACACTGACAGTTGCGTCGAACGGGTTGACACTGGACGGCGGGGGATACATCGTCAACCTCTTCGGCACAGGCTACACAAATGCGGCAACCGCCGACATCAGCAAACTTGCAATCACCGGAAACGTACAAATCAGCAGCACTTCGGTTTTACGACTTGACCTATCCGCTCTGTCGGCATCTCAGGTGACTTTACTGCGGACGGGAGTCGGTGCCGGAAACTCGCGGGTTTACGATGTCATTGAGGGGACCGGCAGCGTCAATAATTTCCTGGCGTCGAACTACAGCGTATTCAGCCTAGGAAACTTCGCGGCTGGCGAGTGGACCTTTGTCACGTCACCCACCCTGGGTACGGTCCAAATCCGTTTCACCCCCGTGCCAGAACCGGCGGGCGCGTTCGGTGTGGCATTGGCTGGGTTTGCTGCCTGGACGGGTGTTCGCCGTCGCTACCGAACGATGCGGAACGCGAAAACGGAACTCTGCGTTAAGTGTGCCGTCTGAACGAGTTGGTTCTTGACGGCAACACGGGGGTGTTTACCCGGCCGGACTTGTCACCTTGCCAAGCCGAAAAAACACGGTAAAAATAGCTCAGTAAGAGAAATGCGAATCGAACAGGCTTCGCAGTAAAATGTTATGACGATCGAAGTGTGCAGTCTGACACAACGACTTGATTGAAAAGTGTTTGTCACCTGGAGAGGTGGCTGAGTGGTCGAAAGCACCGCTTTGCTAAAGCGGCGTACGAGTAAAATTGTACCGCGGGTTCGAATCCCGCCCTCTCCGTTTTGAACGTCTGATGTTCCCTTTGCGGTGTCCTCAGTGCTTGAAAACCAGCACTGAGGACACAAAATCCAAGTCGTTCCAAACAGTTTCGTCCAAGATTGGTGCAAACCAACTCCACCGGAACGCATTCACTTGGCTCGTCGCACTCCAAAATCCGGTGTGGTCACGATCGAACTTAACACCGACCACGAAAAGCCCGTCTACCCCTATCTACGCCGCCACGGTCGCCACGGAACGAGTGCTGAAAATCGCCGGCGAAGTCGAGATCATGGTCTAAGTGTTGAGGGAGTAAAACTGGCTTTGTTACGGCTTAGACCGGGTTTCGCAGTCATCGGATTACTTTCAGAAACGGGAAATACTTCGGCTTGTCAGGTAAGCAATTGCTTACGTATACTGGCGGCATGGTTGTTCTTCCCGATCGCGAACCCGATGTGTACACCGCGATCAACCATCGTGTGCGGCGTCAGGTGCTTGATCTGCTCACCAACGCCGAGCGCTCTGTCAGCGACATTGCTGCACACTTTGAAATGAGCCGCCCCGCCATCTCCCAACACCTTCGTGTCTTGCTCAATGCCGGTCTCGTAACCGAGCGCCGGCACGGCCGTGAGCGCCGCTTACAGCCTTGTCCCCGAACGACTCGGTCCGGTGCGGGACTGGATCTCGCAATACGAGCGGTTCTGGGACGACCACCTCCAGCGTCTTCAGGAGCACCTATCTAAAAGGAGCCAAGAATGACGAACGCGATTCATCGAGAGATCCTGTTCCCGCAGCCGCGAGAGCAGGTCTGGCGGGCGATCGCCGACCACACCGCCCTGGCCGCGTGGATGTATCCCAACGACTTCGAGCCGCGTGTCGGCCACCACTTCACGTTCCGCGTGCCGCCGAAGCCCGAGGTCGGTTTTGACGGGTTGGTCGTTGACTGCGAGGTGTTGGAGTGCGAACCGCCCAGTCGGCTCGTGTTCTCGTGGTCTGCCGGCGGACCAGTCGTCAACACGCGGGTGAGCTTCCGGCTCGAACCAGACGGCGACGGCACGCGCCTCGTTTTCGAGCACTCCGGCTTCGACCTCGCGCACCCGTGGGGCAATCGGGCGTTCGCGGGTGCCGGGTTCGGCTGGGCGAAGATGATCAATCAGCTTCCGGCCGTGGTCGCGGGGCTGACGACCTAGGGCAAATCGAAGCGCCGCCGGCTTGGACAATAAACGCTGCCGTTGGGCCAGGTGATTAAGAAAGATCGGACGAATCGGAGTCAACTCTTCACACGAGAAGCATGAGAAAGATAACCAATATGAAAAACGTTAGGAGTTACGCAGTGGCGTTGTGAATCGGGTTCTCGAAGTCCGGCCGTGTGGCTATAGTCGCCGTCATGAGCCAGCCCAAAGTCTCCGCGGTTGAGT
>JAYSXU010000023.1:0-2221 GCA_043716965.1 Fimbriiglobus sp. | reverse complement strand
GGTACCGTCGCGCCACCACCGTGTAAGTGGCATCGGGAGTGGGGTGAGTGTTCGCCATCGGTCAAGCCCTGAACCAGCCGTGCATCCTGTGCTGTGATACTAGCGGAGAACCCGCCCGGAACACAATCGAGTTCGGGAAACTGCACCCGTGGGCGCGGTGAGCAATTTATTCTAGCAGCCGGACTTTTGCGGGATTTGTCGGTCACGGTCGAGGCTTGGTGAAGCCCGACCGTGCTACTGATAAGTGATTGGAAATATCGTTCAGGCTTTTGACAGGATTGAAGATCGGATTACGTGCTTGGAACTTGGAAGGGTCTGGCAAATTTTTCTGGCGACAGTGGCTCGTGGTTAAGACGGCTTTGCAACAAGGCCCGAAATTGCGATCAACCGAGCCACGACCGTTAGGGAGTGGCCCAACTCGCCTCAGACGTTACGTTTCAGGATGGCAACCCACCCAGCGATCCACCCGCGTACACCGCACCGATCGCAACACTCCGGATCGCGTGTGGCGAGTTGGGCCACTCCGTTACCGTCGTGGCTCGGATGATTCCCTGTCGTCTGGCTAGTCCGCGACCGTCCGAACCCGGCACAAGACCCCCGACCTGAAAAATTTGCCAGCCCCCCTTGGAACTGTTTTGTGATACTTGTTGTTATGCAACTGAAAAAGTGGTACAAGGCAGTGCGGTCTAGTGAATTCCCTCTTCCTGTGCTTGGAGAAAGCCATGCGACGTCGTCGCGGATTTACCCTGATTGAATTGTTGGTCGTCATCGCCATTATTGCGATCCTCATCGGTCTCCTGTTACCAGCCGTGCAAAAGGTGCGTGAGGCGGCGGCCCGTGCGACTTGCCAGAACAACCTGAAACAAATCGGACTCGCACTGCACAGTTACCACGACGTGAACAACGGCTTCCCGCAAGCCTACACGTACCCGCCGACCGCCGCCGAGCCGTTCGTTCACGCCTGGGGCATGCGCATCCTGCCTTACGTAGAACAAGGGCCGCTGTACGCCTCATACAGCCAGACCCAGCACGCCTTCTTAGCGCCGAACGCGGCGGTGATTCAGAACCAACTGAAGGTCTTCCAGTGCCCCTCGACGCCGAACCCGAACCGGCTGAACAATACGCCCGCCGGTCTGTTGCCCGGCGTCCCGGCCTTCCAGTCGGCGTGCAACGACTACGCTCCGACGAGCGGCATCCTCGGCAGCCTGTGGGACATCATCTTCGCCAGCGCCGTCCCCCCAATGCCCGCAGGCGGCGACCGCCACGGCGTCATCCGCGCGAATCTGAAGCACCCGATTTTGTCGATCACGGACGGTACGTCGAACACGATCATGATTGCCGAAATCGCCGGGCGGAACGACATGTACCGCCTCGGGGCGAAGGTGACCGGCACGAACATCGGCGGCAGTTGGGGCGACCCGTTCAACGGCGAAAACTGGTTCGGCGGCAGTTTGCCCAACGGCACGGGGACCGGCACGTGCGTCATCGGCTGCACCAACGAGTACGGCAAGGGGATGTACTCGTTCCACACCAGTGGTGTGAACGTTGCGTTCGCCGACGGGTCCGTGCGATTCCTCACACAAAGCACGGACCCTAAGACGGTCGCGTACATTGTCACCGCCGCCAAAGGTGAAGTCGTTTCTGGCTTCTAATGTTGCGATCGCCGAAGGTCTGCTTCCCTCCCCACGTGCTTATTTGAGAGACTTAGCGAAATGCCCCAGTTGACACGTTTCCGCCTCGTCTCGGTGCGAACCGGGGCGGGGCTTTTCTTGGCAGTGATGGCGGTGGTGATGTCGTCGTGCGGGACCGGCCGCAAGACCTGTTACCCGATCGCGGGGACCATCAACGTGGACGGCAAGCCCGTCGCGGACGCTTTGATTCAACTCCACTCGTCCGACCCCGCCGACCACGACGGCCCGAACCGCGTCAGCGCCCTGGCGATGACGGACGACGCCGGCAAGTTCAAGATTTCGACCTACGGCGACAACGACGGCGCCCCTGCCGGTGAATATGCCGTCACGATCACGTGGCGGCAACGCTCCGGACTGCTGAAGAATCAGTTCGACGGACCCGACCGACTGAAAGGGAAGTACAACTCCAAGGAACTGTCCGGGTTGAAAGTCACGCTCGAGAAGAATCCCCAAGAACTGACGTCGTTTGAACTGACGACGAAGTGATTTGGTTCAGATCCAATACAAACGCCATCCGAAATCGGATGGCG
>JAYSXU010000220.1:0-1811 GCA_043716965.1 Fimbriiglobus sp. | reverse complement strand
ATTCAGAGGGGTCCAACACCGTACACGAAATGCCGAGTGGGTAGCCCGCGAGTGCCATCATCCGCCCGAGTTGCCCGCCGCCCAAAATGCCGACACGCATCACACGCTCCTATCACACGCTTCGGGGGTCCGGGTTGGCTAACACGGCTTCGGTTTGTTGCTTGCGGAACGCTTTTACGGCATCGCGGATGACCGGATATTTATTGCCCAAGATGGACGCGGCCAGCAACCCCGCGTTCGTGGCACCGGCTTTGCCGATGGCGAGCGTACCAACCGGAACGCCCGCCGGCATTTGCACAATCGACAGCAGTGCATCCATCCCGCGTAACAGCGAATGTTCCGTGCCAACCGGCACACCTAGAACGGGTAGAGTCGTCTTCGCGGCACACATTCCGGGCAAGTGTGCCGCCCCCCCTGCCCCGGCGATAATCACTTCCAACCCGCGTTCTTCGGCATTCTCGGCGTACAGGAAAAGCTTGTCCGGCGTCCGGTGCGCCGACACGACTTGCACTTCATGGGGCACGCCAAGCTGGGTCAGAATGTCTGCGGCATGTTTCATGGTCTCCCAATCGGATTGGGAACCCATGATTATGCCAACCAATGGCTTCGCAAGTGTGTCGGGCATGGTTCTCCCCCTTAGCGTTGAACCCGCGCGGAACCGCCCTTGGCCAGCGCTTCGACTTCGGACAGCTTTGCCATCGTCACGTCGCCAGGGAACGTCGTCAGCAACGCGCCGTGTGCCCAGCCTAACCGCAGTGCCCAGTCTGGTTTTTGCCCGGTAATGAGGCCGTAAATCAACCCCGCCGCGAAGCCATCCCCGCCGCCGATCCGATCGACGACGTCCAAATCGCACGTCGGGCTGATGTACTTTTGCCCGTCGTGCCACAACACCGCCGCCCACTCGTGCCGGTTGGTACTGTGGGCTTCCCGCAACGTTGTGGCGACCGCTTTCAGGTTCGGAAATAACTTCACGGCGTTGTCGATCATCCCGAAGAAGTCGTCGTGATTGAGCTTCGATTCGGTCTGTTTGGTGACCTCCGGCCCACGTATGCCGAGACCCTTCTGCATGTCTTCTTCATTGCCAATCAGGCAATCGACGTTCTCGACGATCCGCCGCAAGACCTGAACCGCACGCCCTTCGCCACCGGCTGCTTTCCAAAGTTTCGCGCGGAAGTTCAGGTCGAACGAGATCATCGCACCGGCGGCTTTCGCGGCTTTCATGCCTTCGATAATCAGTTCGGAAGTCGTCTCCGAAAGTGCGGCAAAGATGCCGCCCGTGTGAAACCACTTCACACCACCGGCGAAGATCTTCGCCCAATCGAAGTCGCCCGGTTTCAGCATCGAGCCGGCTTCGTTGGCGCGGTTGTAAAACACCACCGGCGCCCGCACGCCGCCGCCACGGTCACTGTACACGGTGGCAATGTTCGGCCCCCGCACGCCGTCGTGGTCGAACATTTTGTAGAACGGCGTCACGCCCATTTCCCGCACGCGGGCTTGAACAATTTCCCCGATCGGGTAGTCCACCATCGCACTCGCAACACCCGTCTTCAGCCCGAAACAATCGGATAAATTCGCCGCGACGTTGTACTCCCCACCCGACACATGAATGTCCAGGTGCCGCGCTTTGCGAAACGGGATGATGCCCGGATCGAGGCGATGAACCAGTGCGCCGAGCGAAAGAAAATCCAATGCACACGGGTCGGGGCGAATCGTCAAACCGGCCATGTCGGTCCTCGGGTTTGTTCCCGGCGAACCGGCTGCGTAAGCTGCCGGGTGGTTCGCCACAAACAGTTTGTTAGCTTCAGAATAGA
>JAYSXU010000219.1:0-5326 GCA_043716965.1 Fimbriiglobus sp. | reverse complement strand
GCGACTAACACGCTCACCAACGCCAGCCAAGGTTTGACGACCAAAACCACGACGTTACGGTTCTTCAGTAACGTCAACGGCCAAGCGCTGGAATCGGGCTTCTTGGAAGATGTTCATATCATCGCGGATGCCCGAATCAATGCCCTCGTGATTGCGGCACCGGAAAAGACAATGCGGCTGTTGGAGTCCTTGATTAAGGAACTCGACGTCACCTCGGCGGCCAAGTCCTATGTCAACGTGTTCCCACTCAAACGGGCCGATGCGACTAACACGGCGAACTTGATTCGCACACTGTTTACCGGCAGTGCGACCGCGACAGGTGCAGGCGGTGGAGGTGCTGGCGGCGGAGCGTTGACCAACACCCAGACGACGGCCCGGCCGCTCCTGACGCTGACGGGTGGGGCGACCGACGGTGCGAACCTGATTGATCTGCGTATCAGTACGGATACCCGGACCAACACGTTAATCGTGGCCGGGAGCCGAACAGACCTGGATACGATCAACGCGATCGTGGCTCGGCTTGAAGATGCCGATGCGCCGCAACTGCGGACCGAAGTGTACAAGCTTCGGTCCCAAGCTGCCGCCGACGTGGCGACCGCGATTACGTCGTGGGCCGCCTTCCAAACCGGGACGATCAATACGCAGTTCAGCACGACATCCACGTTTCAGACGTTGCAACGCAACCTCATCGTCGTCGCGGAACCCGTGAGCAACACCTTGCTCATCACGGCCACGCCGATGATGTTTGAAGAAATCGGCAAGCTGGTGACCCGCATCGACGCCTCACCACCGCAAGTGTTGGTGCAAGTGCTGATCGCCGAAGTGCAGCTTTCCAACCGCGAAGAGTTCGGCGTCGAAGTCGGGTTACAAAGCCCAATCTTGTTCGCCCGAAGTGCCACAACGACTTCGCCGGGTACGCCGGGGTTCAACTTCAACACGACTGCGGCACTACCGAACACGAACGTCGGCACGCAACAAAAGGTCGTCGGCTTCCAAGGGCTTGGCAATCTCGGCGTTGGGCGGTCCGGGGCCAACAACGTTGGCGGGCTCGTGTTCTCGGCGGCCAGTGACAGCTTCAGCTTGCTCATTCGGGCACTGAAGACCCAAGGGCGTGTCGATATTCTCTCCCGCCCGCAGTTGTTGTTAACGGACAACCAACAAGGCTTCTTCCAAGTTGGTCAAAGTTACCCGGTACTCGATACTTCGACGCTCACGGGAACGGGAGCCAGTCAACAAGGGATCATTTATAAAGACCTGGGGATTGTGTTACGGATCACGCCCCGGATCAGCCCGGAAGGCCGAATCTTGATGCGGGTTGAACCCCAGATTAACTCGGTCGATCCGACCCCTGTCAACCTGGGGGCGGTCGGAATCGGGACGGCATTCAATGTCCAAACGGTCCAAACGACCGTCAACGCTTCGGACGGCGAAACGGTGATTCTTGGGGGGTTGATTAGCAAGCAGAACAACCGGCAGGAAAACAAGATTCCGGTGTTGGGCGACCTGCCCTGGATCGGCTCCGCGTTCCGCTATCGAACCCAAGAGCAAAGCCGGCGGGAAATCATCTTCATCATGACGCCGCACATCATCCGCAACGAAGCGGACATGCAACGGCTCGTGGGTCAAGAAGGGCAAAAGATGTCGTGGGGCATCAAAGATGTTGATGCCGTTCACTCGCACGGCACGGCAATTCTGAGCGGGCAACAACCGCCTACTCAAGCCGGCTGGGGTGGCCAAGCGATCAACCCTTACTACTGCCCACCGGGTTACCCGTACATCGAGACGGCACCCGTGATCGAAGGACAGCAGTCACCGTTCCCCGGTCAACAGCCCGGCGCGAGTTACGTCCCTGGGCAAGTGATTCCTGTGCCGTCGGGGGTGAACTCCGGCCAACTGATCCCACCAGCACCGATACCAGGGTTGCAACCGGCTTTCCCTGGTAGCCTCAGCAGTCTGGCACCCGTGCCCGGCGGCCCACCCCGGTACATGATGGTCCCAACTGGGATGATGCCGCAAGCACCACAACCCACGCAACCACCCGCCCCGACGCCAGCAGGGAATGGATTCCCGCAGACGCAAGCCACGGGTGAACCGACGATCTTCGTGCCACCCGGCGACGTGGTCCCGACCAGTGGGACAGTTCCGGCTCCGGCTCCGCAGAACTCATCCAAGGAGGGAAAACCGTGGAACGTGTATCGTTAATCCGCCAGCGGATACTACCGCTGATGCTTCTGGTATTTGGATGCAGCCTCGGCTGTGCTTCGGCTGACAAGATGCAGCAATCGTTCACCAGCATGAAACAAACGCTTCACCTGGAAGCGGAACCCGTAACCCAAGTTCTCTGCTTCTGGCAGCGCCGTCTGAACGCCCTGCCCGACCCGGTCCATGACGGGTCGCAGGTGGCCGGGATCACGGGACAAGTGTTCTTCCTGTCAGGTACGGAAAAGCACACCGAAGCTAGCGGCGACTTGGCAATTGTTGCCTACGATGACACGCCACGACCACCCGGCCAAGAAGCCCGAAAGCCGGAAATGTGGCACTTGACGAAAGAGACACTTGCCAAATTACGGACGAAAGACGAACGCCTTGGCCCGTGCTACGCGATCTTTCTTCCTTGGCCACCCGAATGGAAGGACGTGACCACACTGAGGATGGTGGCACGGTATCAATCGCCCGGCCAAACGGACATCCACGGTGCTGAAGCGAAGATCGCGATCGACTTCAGCGCACCCGGCTCGCCATCCTGGTCCTATCAAGCGACCGCGAACAGTGGCCAAGCGCCAAACGGGCAAACCGCGAACAACGGGAGCAACCGCAGCGTCCCAGACCCGAGCAAGATGTTGCAAGAGGTCCGAGCCGCCAACGCGACTGTGCCCCAAGGCAGCCCGAGCAACGCGATTGTTCCCGCGAGCAATTGGCCCCAACAGCCCACCACCACCGTGCTGCCCGTGACCAACATGCAACCCAACCCTGGCACGGTGAACACTCCGAGCCAGTCGCCGAGCGGCTGGCCTGGAACGCCAGCCACAAACGCAACCAACCCTGGATCACCGTCAGCCGGCGGGTTCCAACCGATCATTATTAATCGGAACCGATAACCACAAACAGCGTGAGTGACAGCCAACTGTCACCCACGGTGTTTCGTTTCGTTCGCTCTCACAACTCTGGTTACGCCAAAATCGCTTTCACGACAGTTCCGCCGTGGCTGATTGGCACCGGGCGGTTGGTTTGATCCGGTACGGTGCCTTCGGGGTCCACGCCGACGAGGTGATAGACCGTCGCGGCGATGTCACCAGGAGAGACCGGGTGTTCGATCGGGAACGCCGCAGTTTTGTCGCTCTTGCCGTGGACGTATCCGGACTTCACGCCGCCGCCAGCCAGCAAGCAAAACCCGCATTGGGTCCAGTGATCGCGGCCCGCCTTGTTGTTCACGCGCGGCGAACGACCCATGTCACCTTGAATTAGAACCAGTGTGCTTTCCAACAATCCGCGATCATCCAAGTCTTCGATCAGTGCCGAGACGGCTTGATCGAGGTACGGAAGCAAGATGTTCTTCAGCATTCGGAAGTTGTTTTCATGCGTGTCCCAGTGCCCGTTTCCCTGGGCCGCTTCGGTGTGAACGGTCACGAACGTGACACCCGATTCCACAAGCCGACGGGCTAGCAAGGTGCTACTTCCGAAGAGGTCTCGCCCGTAGCGGTCGCGGGTCTTCGGGGATTCTTTCGAGAGGTCGAACGCATCGCGGGCCTTCGGTGACGTGAGCAAACTAAAGGCTTCACCCCGTTTGGTCGTGTAGTTTGCACTCGAACGACTTGTGGAAATTCGGGCGGCGTCGAGTTCCAGTTGCTCCATCAACGACCGCCGTTGATTCAGCGCGTCGAGCGTCAATCCGCCGTCGAACTTCGGCAATTGCGGTTCACCTTGCGGGCGATGAACGTCATCGTAAAACGTCACTTTCTCGGTCGCCCATTTGGGGTTACACGTGCTAAAAAGTGGGTCGTACTTTGGCCCCAGGTAACCGCCGTATGGCCCCGCTCGTCGCAAGCCCTGACTGTAACCGGGGAACGCAGGTAACATCACATACCCCGGCAATTCTCGGGCGTGACCGACGCCCAAGAATTGGCACACGCTCGGAATGCTCGGGTGATTGGTCGGCTTGGCGTAGTAGTCGATCTGATCTTGGCCACCCGTGTACCCGGTCATCACCGCATACGGATTGTGGCTGTTGTAGCCGTGCGAGACGGTGCGAATGAGCGTGGTTTTATGCAGTAACTTGGCCAGTCGCGGCAAGTGTTCCGTGCATCGGACGCCCGGTAGCGAAGTTGCAATGGATGCGAACTCGCCGCGAATTTCGGGAGGGGCGTCGGGTTTGGGGTCGAACGTGTCGATGTGGCTCGGCCCGCCGAACAGGTCGATCAGAATCACCCGTTTCGCTGATGCCGCAGAATCCAAGTCTGGGAGTGAACCCGCACTCGCACCTTGCGCCGCAAACCCGGAAAGCATGGCCAGCGAGCCGGCACGTAACAGGTCGCGGCGTGAGAGACGATCACAAGCCGTCGAAGTATGACCCAAAATGCGGAGCATGAGAGAGGCCCCGAAAGCGAGAGGAAACGATGGCGGAAGGAGGCCGATCCCTATCGTGCCTTCAAAAACAATAACCGACAACCCACTGAGACACAAGTGTCATATCGCCCTTCATCGGATTCGGTAAGTTATTCTAGCTGGAACCGGCGCCTTACTTCACGGCGAACTTCAACTCGACGGTTTTGCCGACGATCGTTTTTTGCACCTGCTCGAACACATCAATTTCAAAGGGTCGCCCCACACGGTTACCGCAGGGGTCTTCCAACCGAGTGTCGATGACCACTTGGTAGGCGCCAGCCTGCCAAGCCGTGGTCGGCGTGAAACTCCACGACTGTTCATCCGCACGAACTGTTCCGTCGAGTTTGCGGCCATCGGGACCGACCACCCAAATCATGCGTTGCACCAAGGCGTGATCGAGTGGCTTTGCACCGAACCGGATTGTGTAACCCATTGAAGTGCCGGAGCGCGGTGAGTCGCCACACTTCCACGTCGCCGGGTCGATGGCGGTGTCGTCTGGTGGCCCAACGGAGAATTTTTTACGATACGCTTCACGCATCATCACGCCGTTTTCATCTTCCCAGGCACGGTCGATCACAAGCGTGTAATTCTTACCTTCCTCCAACGACGGACCCGCTTCTTCACGTGGCTTCAGGCCGCGTTTGACGCGGCCCGGATCGAAGAATAGCGTGAAGCGGGTGCTATCGGCGGACCACAGTTCTTCGTCAAGTTCCAAGAATGGCAG
>JAYSXU010000218.1:0-1818 GCA_043716965.1 Fimbriiglobus sp. | reverse complement strand
GCGTCGCTTTGGTCCAGTGGGTTTTTACCAAGCTCCTATCAGGGCGTACCGTTCCTCAAAGGGGTGAACCCGATTCTGGATTTGAAATCCCCTGACGGTGTGGACCCGAAGCAGCAAGGCGAGTTCGTTGAAGCAGTCAAGGACTTGAACCAGTTGCGGTTTCAGAGCGTCGGTGACCCGGAGATTGAAACCCGAATCGCCGCATATGAGATGGCGTACCGAATGCAAACCACCGCACCGGAACTGATGGACATTGCCAAGGAAAGTAAGGAAACGCTGGCGTTGTACGGTGCGGAGGTCGGCAAGCCGTCGTATGCGGCGAACTGCTTGCTGGCCCGTCGCTTAGTGCAGCGCGGCGTGCGGTTCGTGCAGTTGTATCACACGGATTGGGACCACCACGGCGGCGTGTTGGATCTCGGCAAACCGCTCGACAAAATCTGCAAAGAAGTGGACCAAGGCTCGGCGGCGCTCATCAAAGATTTGAAGCGTCTCGGCTTGCTCGACGACACGCTCGTCGTCTGGGGCGGCGAGTTCGGCCGCACCCCGATGGGCGAGCCGCGCGAAACCGTGGGCCGCGACCACCACATTGACGCCTACACAATGTGGCTGGCGGGTGGCGGGATTAAGTCCGGACTGATCCACGGTGCCACTGACGAGATAGGGTACAACGTCACGGAGAAACCCGTCCACGTCCACGATCTGCAAGCCACGATCTTGCATCAACTCGGCCTCGATCATACTAAACTCACGTACCGCTTCCAAGGCCGCGACTACCGCCTCACGGACGTCCACGGCAAAGTCGTGACGGAAATTCTGGCGTGACCACCTGAAGGGTCAGGCAAATTTTTCGGGCAAGTGTTTCTGACAGGCTTTTGTAGGTCGTGGTCGAGGCTTTGCGAGGCCCGACACGAAACAGCTACCGAACAAGCGGCTGGTTTCTTGCTGGTGATTGTCCAATGTCGGGCCTCGCAAAGCCTCGACCACGACCTACAAATCCCAGCAAAAGTCAAGTTGACAGAATTATTTGCCAGAACCCACCGGAACACCACGAGTTATTTCAACCTGCGTTTCTACCCGGCCAACAAGTGTGAGGTAGGATCACACTGTCGATATGATTTCACCAACCGACCAGTTGGCCGAGGGATGCGAATGGGTACGGCACCGGCGGGCCACGCCAAGTATTTGTACATCGACTGTGTCCGTGGCTACGCGATTCTGCTCGTGATCGCTTGCCATGTGACACGCGCGTACCCCGAACTGCCGACCCTCGTGATGCGACAAACGAGTTTCGGCTGGCACGGGGTGCAACTGTTTTTCCTGGCCAGTTGCCTGACGCTCATGATGTCATGGGCGAGTGACGTGGCGAAAAGCCGACGCGATGTCGGTGCGTTTTTCCTCCGCAGGTTGTTCCGCATCGCACCCGCGTATTACGTCGCAGCACTGGCCTACTACTTCTTGTTTCCTCCCGCCGAGTTCGACTGGACCCAGCTTGCGTTCGTCCTCGGTTTCATTAACGGCTGGACACCCCGGACGATGCCAACGGTCGCGGGGCAGTGGGGCGTGGTCCCCGGCGGGTGGAGCATCGCAGTTGAGATGATGTTTTATCTGCTGTTGCCGGTGATCGCGTCTGTTATCACCAACCTCCAGCGCAGTCTGGTATTTGTAGCTGTGAGTGTCGGAGTCGCACTCGTTTCCAACATCGCATTTCTTCAGATTTGGGCGGCGGAATACTCGGACGCGGCGGTGTCGAACTTTCTATACTTTTGGCTGCCGAATCAGTTGCCGATCTTTGCACTCGGGACCGTGGTGTATCACCTA
>JAYSXU010000217.1:0-5337 GCA_043716965.1 Fimbriiglobus sp. | reverse complement strand
GGTAGATCCCTTTGAAATTCGGCAAGTAAGCGAGAAGTGTGAGGGCCAACATTCGCAACGTGCCATCGGAAACCATCCACGAGGGAACCTTCAACCCGTTTGTGTACTCCAGCATCAGATAGCGGTGGCGATCTTCCGGGCGAAGAATCGTATATACAGCGATAAGATCAGGAAGCGACGTTTGCAGGTGGCGAATCCAATCGTTGTATCGCGCGGGGATGCGCTGCAATTCATCGATGACCCAAGGTAAATTCGATCCATCCGTGCGATACCCACCTCGACGGTTTGGCGGACTGGGTAGAAGAATGGCTGCACTATTTAATACGACAGATTGCATACCATCACTGAGCAGCTGCATCAATCATGCTGATGCAGGAAAACTTGCTTCGTCGAGTACGGCCCAAATCATTGCTGATTTACTAGGTCTGAGTTTAAGTCGTGGACTCCAACTAATACCAGCATCTGCGATTTCCGGTGTATATGTGTATTTTCCTTTTTGATTCTTGCTAACAACTACCTGCCAACTTGGTTTGTAACCTTGAAGAATCGTGTCGGGTGCTAGAGTAATCTCCGGGAATTGCAAACGCGATTCCTGTTCACCTGTCGATGTCCGTTTCAGGAACACACTTTCCTTCAAAATCCCTACTTCTTGAGCTTCCGACTCTGGTAAAATACCAACTACTATTTCATATCGGATAGTTGTGCTGTGATCTTTGAGAAGAGCGAATTGGATGGTTTCAGGCAAAACTACTTCAATCGCCAATTCAAACTTAGTTCCACGCCGCATCCAGAGGAGATCGACGAAGTTTTCAGTTCGCTCTGTGATTGCAGATTCTAAACCATCTGTCATCAATTGACCGAGGAACGAGACGACATCCAGAAACGTCGTCTTTCCGCTCGAGTTCGGGCCGATCAGGACGTGAAAGTTGTCCAACGGCTGGCGAATATAGCGCAAGCTGCGGTAATTTAACGCCTCGATCATCGAGATCATGATTTCACCTCGGTTGGTCCGAACTTTAGCCACGATAAGCGAAGGCAAGGCAATTGGCGATAGCTACTCCGGGTTCGCCCGCAGGAACTCGTCGATTTGTCCCGCCTCACCGTCTGTCAGTCGCCAGTCGGCGGCGCCGACTAGCTGCGCGAGTTGGCCGGGCTTGCGGGCGCCGACAATCGCTCCGGTTACGGCGGGGTGGCGGAGGGTCCAGGCGATGGCGACTTCGCCGGGGGATTTTTGGTGCGGGGTGCCGATGGCTTTCAGGAGTTCGACCAGTTGCAAGTTGCGCGTGAAGAGGGGTTCTTGGAAGTGGCGATTTTTTTCGCGGCGCCAATCGTTGGCGGGCAGGGCGGCGTGGCGTTCCTGGGTCCAAGCACCCGTTAGCAGTCCGGATTGCATCGGCGAGTACACCAGCACGCCGATGTTGTTCGCCAAGCAGTGCGGCAGGATGGACGGTTCAATGTCGCGGCGGATCATCGAATAGGGCGGTTGAAGCGACGTGATCGGGCCGAACTTGGCGATCTGTTGCATTTGGGATGCGTCAAAATTCGACACGCCGATCCAGCGGACTTTGCCTTCCTCGCGCAACTTCACCATCGTCTGCCAGCCTTCGTCGATGTCTTCCGGCGGTTCGGGCCAGTGCAGTTGGTACAGGTCGATCACGTCAAGTTTCAACCGCTTCAGGCTTGCTTCACACTCCTTGCGAATGCTGTCGGCCTTCAGCGACTTGCCAATCTGTCGGTTGGCGTCCCAGACTCGCGCACATTTGGTGAAGACGTAGGGTCGCTTCGTGACGCCCTCCAAAGCTTTGGCAACGACTGCTTCGGAGTGCCCTAGCCCGTAGACCGCGGCGGTGTCGATCCAGTTGATGCCGAGGTCGAGGGCCTCGTGGATCGTCGCAATGGAATCGGCGTCGTCCTGCCTACCCCAGCCGAACGCCCAATCGCCACCGCCGATGGCCCACGCCCCGAATCCCATCGGCGTGATGTGGAGGTCGGAATTTCCGAGTCGTCGCGTTTGCATCAGGAAGCCCTGCTGAGAAGGAAAGTTTGCTCGTAAACTATACCTGCGTTCGGTCCGTGTCCTCACAGGAAGCTAATCCCATGCGAATTGCACTGGCTTTGTTACTGCTCATGCCGGCATTGTCACTTGCTCAGGCACCAGACAGTGACGCAAAGCAGGCGACGGTGAAGTTCATTCTCGCGCTGCAAGATCCCGCTACCGGCGGTTTCAAAGTGGAGGCGACTGGCAAGCCTAGTTTGCGCGCCTGCAACGGCGCGGTAAAGGCACTGCGGGCATTGGGTGAAAAGGTTCCGCACGAGGAAAAAGTGAAGGCGTTCGTTCTGAGTTGCTACGACGAAAAGACCGGCGCGTTCGCGGAGCCGGGCGCCAAACCGGATGTCGCCATCAACGCCGTCGGCGTCATCATTGCCGTGGAAATGAGCATTCCCAAGACGCAGTTCGCCGGTGCCATGAAGTATCTGGAAGCCAACGCGAAGACGTTCGAGGATGTGCGAATCAGTGCTGCCGCGGTCGAAGCCTGGGGCGTCAAGGATTGTCCGTTCAAACTCGATGCGTGGATCGCAATCGCGGACGACTTCGGCGAAGAAATTGCGAATATCGCCCAAGACGGCGGCGCACGAGACATCGGGTCGCTGATAGCGTTTTACTTCCGACTGGATGCGCCGTCGGAGGGTCGTGACAAGTTAAAAGCCGTGCTGGTCAACATCGCCGATTTGGGACAAATTGCCGATGGCGGGTGGCGGAAGACAGGCGAAAAGTCGTCCGACTTGGAAACGTGTTACCGCATCATGCGGGCGTTGGTGCTGGCGAAGGCGAAGCCGAAGAATCTCGCCGGGGTAAAAACTTTCATCACTACGTGCCGCAACGCCGACGGCGGGTACGGCGTGAAGCCGGGTGCGCCTTCGACGATGAGCGGGGTTTACTATGCCACGATCATGGGCAAGTGGGTCACGGGGTTGGAGAAGTAAGGCTCGCCTTGCGAGCCTTACGCGCGTCGATGAACGACTTCACGCACAACCCGACGAAGACCGCGCAGACCAGCGACATCAACAAGCCGTTGCGGGCGGCGGGGGCAGTGGGGTCGAAGTCGTTGCCCTTCGATGCTTGGCGGATCAGCGGCATGAACCCGCCGAGGAAGCCGAACACGCCCACCATTGCGGCCAAGTGCATGACGTGCTTGCGAATTTTATCAGAGAACGCCAACACCCCACACAGCACCAACACGCCGCCAAAATAGGCGGGGATCAAAGCCGTCTTGGGTAGTTCGCCAGTATCGGGGTTCGGGGTGCCGTTGAAGTACCCGGTCACGCCGATCATCACCAGCAACGCGCCACAAAGAATCGTATTCCATGCCATAATCGGATGCACTCCGGTTAAAGGTTCAGTCTCGGGTGTTCAGTTTTGCCAGAACTCGTGCCACGAGTTCGCCGGGTCCGGCGATGTCCACTTGCCACGCATCCATGAACACGGTCAGTTCGTCGTCGCCGAACCGCACCCGGGTCAGGCCGACGCCGAGTGGCAAGTCATAGTGGTCCGTGTTCCCCACGCCACCCAGCTCCGCGATCACGTCCCGCAGGCGGTCGATCGTGGCGAAGTCTTCGGACGAGCAGATGTCGGCCCGTACTATTCCCAATTGACTATTCCCATTCGATGGTCGCCGGGGGTTTACTGCTAATATCGTAGACGACGCGGTTGATGCCCTTCACGCGGTTGATGATGTTTGTCGCCACTCGCGCCAACAAATCTTCCGGCAACCGGGACCAATCCGCCGTCATGAAGTCGTCGGTTTGGACGCAACGGATGGCGATGGTGTTCTCGTAAGTTCGCTCGTCGCCCATCACGCCGACGGATTGTACCGGCAACAGCACCGCGAACGCTTGGGATGTTTTGCGATACCATCCTGCCTTGTGCAGTTCTTCGAGGAAGATCGTGTCGGCGTGGCGAAGGGTGACGAGTTTTTCCTCCGTCACTTCACCGAGACAGCGTACTGCAAGGCCAGGACCGGGGAACGGGTGACGCCACACGATGTCTTCCGGCAACCCGAGTTCATGGCCGAGCTTGCGGACTTCATCTTTGAATAAGTCGCGGAGCGGTTCGATCAACTCGAACCCAAGCTCCTTGGGCAACCCGCCGACGTTGTGGTGCAGTTTGATCGTGGCTGCCGGGCCGTCCACGCTGCCGCCGCTTTCGATCACGTCCGGGTAGAGCGTCCCTTGGGCCAGGAAGTGGGCGTCCGGAATGCTCGTGGCCTCGGCCTTGAACACGTCGATGAAGACTTTGCCAATGACCTTGCGTTTCTCCTGCGGGTCGATGACCCCGGCGAGTGCGGAGAGGAAGCGGTCTTTCGCATCGACGACCCGCAAATCAGCCTTGAACCAATCGCGGAAGGCGTGCCGCACCATCTCGGTTTCGCCCGACCGCATCAGGCCGTTGTCTACATAAATGCACGCCACTTGCTGGCCGATCGCCTTTACCAACAGGGCCGCACACACGGCGGAATCGACGCCGCCGGACAAGCCGCAAATCACCCGCTTGGTGCCGACAGTTTTACGCACAGCTTCAACGGTGTTGTCGATGAACGTCTGGATTTTCCACAACCCCTGACAGCCGCAAATGTCACGCAAGAAGTTGGCCAAGATCAACCCGCCGTGGGGAGTGTGGCTGACTTCAGGGTGAAATTGCAGGCCGAAAACGGGAAGCGTTTTGTGCTTCACCGCCGCGACGGGGCAGGTGTCGGTGGACGCGAGCGGGACGAAGTCCCCGCCCACTGTGTGAACCTGATCCCCGTGACTCATCCAAACGATCGACTCCGTCGGGTACCCCTGAAACAACTGATTGGGGTTCGAGACATTCAGCGTCGCCCGACCATACTCCCGTGCCGCCGCCGGGCTGACGTTGCCACCCAGCGTGTGACAGGCCAACTGCATCCCGTAACAAATCCCGAGGACCGGAATCCCGAGGTCGAAAATCTTCGGGTCGCACTTGGGCGCGCTCGGCGCGTAGACACTCGCGGGGCCGCCGGAGAAGATGATCCCCTTCGGGTTCAATTCCTTCACACGCTCCGCCGAAATGTCGTGCCGCACGACCTGACAAAACACGTTCAAGTCCCGCACCCGGCGCGCAATCAGTTGCCCGAATTGCGAGCCGAAATCGAAGATCAGGACTGATTCAGTTTGCGTCACGAGTCGGACTCGATGGTGGCCGTGGGGTATGGAAAATTTTCCGAGCCGGGTTTGTAGGTCGTGGTCGAGTCGGCTTTGCGATGAGGCCCGACACGCGGCTACCACCGAATGAACGGCTGTTGTTTTTCACTTCGTTCG
>JAYSXU010000216.1:0-5344 GCA_043716965.1 Fimbriiglobus sp. | reverse complement strand
GCATGGTGTTCGGCTACCCCATCACAGTTGATACGCACGGCAAGTACCACGTTGTCGAAGGGTTGAAACACGATGCGTTCGGCCAAGCAGCGTTTCAGAACACCCTGAAGGAACTGCTCGAAGAAAAAGACGCCGTGAAAGAGTTGTTACCGAGCTAACAAAAGATGTGTCACCACGAATAACACGAATAGAACGAATAAAGTCAGGCTTGTCAAAATCCATGTATCATCCATGAGACTGGTTTGGATGCTGTAACTCATTGATTTCGGCTTTGTTCGTCTGATTCGTGGTATTCGTGGTGAAAATGGGAGTACATGATGGCGACTGCAAAAAATGTCCTGGGCGGGCCGCTTAAGTCGTGTTCGACAGCCCCGATGACTGGCTACTTTCGCAACGGGTGTTGTGACACGGGGTCGGGGGATATGGGCGTTCATACGGTCTGTGTGCGGGTGACGGCGGAGTTTCTTGCGTTCAGCAAGGACGTGGGGAACGACCTTTCAACGCCGTTTCCGCAGTACCTGTTCCCCGGTCTACGCCCCGGCGATCAGTGGTGCTTGTGTGCCACCCGCTGGCAGGAAGCGTTTGAAGCGGGCATCGCCCCGGCGGTGGTCCTGGAAGCAACGCACATGGCGTCGCTCGAATTCATTGACCTCGAAAGCCTGAAACAACACGCCGTCGATTTACCGGCAGAAGCATAAACACAATTTTACACTCAACGTGAAAGGGAACTGTCATGAAATGGGAAGGCGAAGAACGCAGTGAGAACGTGGAAGATCGCCGCGGACTGAATGCCCCTGCGTTGGCAATGGGCGGTGGCGGCTTGACGATCGTGATTATGATCGCCGCGTACTTCCTCGGCATTGACCCCAACCAAGCGAAGCAAGTCGCGCAGGTCATCGGTGGCGGACAGCAACAGGCCCAGCAAGACGACGGCCGACGGGGCGGCCAAGACGACCGAACCCGCCAGTTTGCTGAGACCGTTTTGAAGCTGACCGAAAATGTTTGGACTGAAGAATTCCAGAAGCTTGGCAAATCCTACCCCAAGCCGAAGTTCGTGCTGTTCACTCAGCAAATTGACTCGGGGTGCGGCACCGCGCCTGCATCGGTCGGGCCGTTCTACTGTCCGGCAGACCAAAAACTATACCTCGATCCGTCGTTCTTCGACGAGTTACAAGACAAACTCGGCGGCTCGAAAGGGGAATTTTCCCAGGCTTACGTGATCGCTCATGAGGTAGGCCACCACGTCCAGAACCTGCTAGGTTACAGTGCCCGAGTCGATGCCAAACGCAAAACGGGCCAGGAGAACGATTACTCCGTGCGACTCGAACTTCAAGCGGATTATCTCGCCGGGGTTTGGGCGAATCACGCCCGGAAAAAGAAGCCCGATCTTGTGGACAACAAGGACATCGAATCCGCGCTCACCACCGCCAAATCGATCGGCGACGACCGCTTGCAAAAGCGGTCCAGGGGCTGGACTTCCCCGGAGTCGTACACGCACGGCACGTCGGACCAACGCATCCGGTGCTTCAAGAAAGGTCTTGAAACCGGCGACTTCAGCAAAGCCGCCCTCGACCGCTTCTTTGAAGTAGCAAAGTCGGGCGATTTGTAAGTTGTGGCAGTAACTTGGTCCGGCATGAGTGACATCATGTCGAACCAAGTTGCGCTGACTGCCGGCAGAGATGGCGAGAAGGACAACGTGCTTCAAATCCAAAGACCATTTCGTCCTGCCAACTTTTCGAGACGCTCACCCGAACTCGGTTGCTTGATAGGCTGTCGCTAGCTTCACGTTCGCTGATCGGGTAGTCTGGTGCCATGCACGAACTCTTTGAACACACGGCGGATTTGGGCCTTCGCGCTCATGCGGCGGACTTGAACACGCTGTTCGCGGAAGCGGCACGGTGTTTGATTTCCGCGATTGTCGAAGACCCCCAAAGCGTCCGGCCGTTGCTAGAACAGAGCATCGCAATTGGCGGTGACGACCGCGAATTGCTGCTGTTCGATTTCTTACGCGAGTTGCTCTACCGCTTCGACGCGGACCACATGTTGTTCTGCGACTTTGTGGTGACCGTCCGCCCGGACGGGTTGACCGCAACGGTTCGCGGCGAACCCCGTGAACCTGCCCGCCACGTCCTCAGTCATGAAGTGAAGGCGATTACCTACCACGGGCTAATCGTGCAAGCCACCGAACACGGTTGGCTTGCGGAAGTGATCGTGGACATTTAAGGATCGGTGCGATGAGTAAGGGAATTTTCAACGGGCCGATCGAGAAAATCGACACCTGCTGCTTCCGGATTCCGAAGTCGTACCGCAGCGACATGCGCGTGGACGGGATGATCTTCGCCAACGACAAGCTGATGGAAACCATCCGCCACGACCAAGCGGCGGAGCAAGTCGTTAACGTCGCCACCCTGCCCGGCATTCAGGGTGCTAGCTTGGCCATGCCGGACATCCACTGGGGCTACGGCTTCTGCATCGGCGGCGTCTGCGCTACCGACCCCGCCGAAGGCGGCGTGATCTCCCCTGGCGGCGTGGGCTACGACATCAACTGCTTGACCGGAGACGCGGACGTCATGCACCGCTTCGGCTATACCCGTCGGATCGACTCGATGGCCGACGTGTGGGAGGCGGAAAAGTTAGAGTGCGTTCAACTCAGCGATGGGCGTCGAATCAGCACGCCTGTTGAACGTTGGTTCGGTCAGAAACCACAGAAGCCAGTTCTCGAAGTCACCACCCAATCCGGTGACAAAATCCGCGCTACAAGCGATCACCCGTTCTGGACAACTTCCGGGATGAAACCGCTTGGCGAACTCACGCCTGGTGACACCATTGCCGTGACTGGGTTCAGCGGCGTTGCCTACGAAGAACCAACATCGGGTTGCATTCTATCCGAGGATCAATTCCGGGAATGGTATGGCTTACAAGGCCGTCGAACTGGCGGTAACGCCGTGGGGCAAGCGATCAATTATCTGCGACACCGTGACTTGTTGCCGTTGCAATTCTCGTCGAAAGCAACACCCGACTTGTGCAAAATCGTCGGGTTTTTGTTCGGCGACGGGACGATTCACTTTGAAAAAGCAACCGGCAAGGGCATCACAAGTTTCTACGGCAAGCCGGACGACCTCGAAACCATCCGTGCCGACCTCGCCTCGATCGGAGTCACGGTCTCCAAGGTTTATAGCCGACAACGAACTCACAACATCACGACGACTTACAAAGCCTACACGTTCGATCGTGTGGAAAGCTTCTGCAAAGTCACCAGCACGGCGTTCGCCTCGCTAATGGCTTGCTTGGGAGTTCCCGTCGGCAAGAAACCGTCGCAAGATTACACCGCACCGGGTTGGCTTGAACTGGCACCACTTTGGCAAAAGCGGTTGTTCCTCGCGGGATTGTTCGGTGCGGAGTTAACTAAACCGGCCACGATGAGCGGGCATGGCAAGGTGATGGCACAACCCGTACTGTCGCTGAACAAGAGAAGGGAAACGGTGCCCAGTGGAGAACAGTTTCTGACGCAGCTCGTTCGGTGGCTGTCGCTTTTTGGCGTCGAAACGCAGTCGATTTTGCAACGGGATGAGCAACAAAATGCCGACGATCAACGCTCGATTCGGTTGCGGCTGGTGTTGTCCAGCCGTGCCAACAGCCTGCAAAATTTGTGGTCAAGAATTGGGTTTGAATACAATCGTGACCGCTCCCGGTTGGCCGGAGTCGCGGTTCAATACGTCAAGCACCAAGAACGGGCACGGCGGATTCGTGCGAAAGTTGCAAGCGAGATTGCCGCGACGACGGGTCATGATCGTAACCCGACTATACTCGCAGCGAAGTACGCCGGCCAAGGCATCAACCGCCGATTCGTCGAGCGGGCACTGTATGAACCCTCGAACTCCTCACAACGCTTGCCGAACGAGTTCCCGACCTTTGCACAGTTCCAAGAAACCGTGACTGCAGGTGAGGGGATGGTTTGGGAGCCGATCGAAACGATCGAATTGGTCAAGGATTACAGGGGATTGGTGTACGACTTCACCGTGGAACACGAGGATCACAACTTCGTGGCGAACGGTTTCGTCGTATCCAATTGCGGGGTGAGGCTGTTAAAGACAAACCTGTTTTTGGATGACGTAAAGCATCACTTGCGCGACCTGGTAAAGTCGCTGTTCCACAGCATTCCTGCTGGGGTGGGGAAGTCGGGGAAGTATAAGTTTAACCCTGTCGAAACACGGAAGTTGATGGGTGAAGGGGTGAAGTTTGTCATCGACCGCGACCTGGGCAACTTGCAAGACCTTGACCGCACCGAAGCGAACGGCTTGATCGACGGCGGTGATCCCGCCGAAGTGACCGACCACGCCGTCAAGCGCGGGGCGGAGCAGTGTGGCACGCTGGGCAGTGGCAACCACTTTCTCGAAGTGCAAGTCGTCGATCGGATTTGTGATGAGCACGTCGCCAAGGTCTTCGGCCTGGAGTTGAATCAAGTTTGCGTGATGATTCACTCCGGGAGTCGCGGGTTGGGTTACCAGGTTTGTGACGACGCCCTGGCCGCGTTTCGGAACACCACCACGAAGTACGGCATCACGTTACCGGACCGTCAGTTGGCCTGCGCGCCGGTCGATTCCCCGGAAGGCAAGAAGTACATCGCCGCGATGCGCGCCGCCGCGAACTTTGGCTTTTGCAACCGCCAATTGTTGATGCAACAAACCCGCGAAGTCTTCGCTGCGGAGTTCGGGCGATCGGCGGAAGACCTCGGCATGGAACTGCTGTACGATGTCGCCCACAACATCGCCAAGTTTGAAGAGCACACCGTCGAGGGCAAGAAGAAAATGGTCTGGGTTCACCGCAAAGGAGCGACCCGTGCCTTCCCCGCCGGGCACCCCGAAGTGCCGGAAGTGTACCGAGCGGTCGGGCAACCCGTCATCATCCCCGGCGACATGGGGCGGGCGAGTTGGGTTCTCGTCGGCGCACCTGGGAGCATGGAAAAGACTTTCGGCACCACGTGCCACGGTGCCGGTCGTGCCATGAGCCGCACCGCCTCCATCAAAGACGCTGCCGGTCGCCGAATCGACAAAGAGTTAGAAGCCCGTGGCGTGATCGCAATGAGTAGTAGCCGAATGGGCCTCGCAGAAGAGCAGCCGAAAGCGTACAAGAACGTCGATGACGTGGTCGATTCCGTCGATGCCGCAAACCTGTCCCGCAAAGTCGCCCGGATGCGCCCGATCGGGGTGATTAAGGGGTGAGTGGGGCGGGAATAGTGGGAAGCGAAGAAGTGGATAGGCTTGCGGCAAGTGATCGTGTACCCGGCGAACGGCGCGACGTGAGTCCGCCGGTGTGCTCTAGCGTCAACACCGGCGGACTGACG
>JAYSXU010000215.1:0-1822 GCA_043716965.1 Fimbriiglobus sp. | reverse complement strand
TCATCCTGCCGAAATCGGCGTATGCTTCCTGGCTTTCGGCTGATACCCCACATGGCGAGTTGGGAGCGGTACTCAAGCCCTACCCTGCCGAGGAAATGGAGGCCGTGTCCGTTGGCCCGCAAGTGAATTCGCCCAAATACGATGGCCCAGAGTGCGTAAGCGCGGTGCCGTGATCGGGAGTCGAGGTCACTTTTTGTCGGTCGCTGATTTCTTTGCGGTCATTTCTTCCCAGAACAAATCGTTACCGGCCACGTAAAAATCGGATGCTCGGAAGTCGTGCACACCCGGTACTTCGCCTGCCGGCAAGCCCCAAGCATCAAAGTTGATGAAGTAGACCCCGTTGAAGTAACCAAACTTCAGATCGCTCATTTTGCCGGCCGTCATCGTCGGGCGCTTTTGGAAGCGATACTCTTCCACGCCGGTGATCTCCAATTTCAACCGCACCGGTATCGGCACGTGGGCGAGATCACGAGTCGCCGGGCGAACCAGGATCACGGCGACAACCGTGGTACTGCCACGCCGATTGCGAAGATGGAGCCGCATCTGCTTTCCGCCGACGAAGCGGTATTTGCGAGCAAATTGAACAAGGTCAGACGAGTGCAATCGGGTCATGGTGGAATGCTTCGGGGTGATGCGGGCAAAGATTTATACGAACGAATCGAATACACGAACGTTGGCCCAATTCGACTTCATCTCGGCGATGAACTTGTTGTGGGTCGGGTCGTCTTGGTACGAATCATGACTTTCTTGGCAGTCGAATACCAAGTGCAACCCGACGTCCCAATTCAGGTCGTTGACTGCGCGTTTGAGTTCGGCACAAAGCTTCCCAGCGGCGAAAAAGACGATGCCTGGCTGGACGTTCAAATACTGATGGCAGGCCGCCACCAAGGCGTCGACATGGTTCGGGGCATTGTCGGACAACTTGAAGAAGACGTTGTGTGCGACGCGCATAGATCGGGTTCCAAATTCGGTGTGTCGAGTAGTATTATAGTGCGGTTCTGTCCACAATGCGGCAACGCGAAAACGGTGGAGTCAGCATGAGATTCGCGTCCTTGGCCGGCTTCCCCGTGATCGTCGTCGAAGATGTCTCCTGGGGCGACATGGACTCGTTCCAGCATGTCAGCAACACGGTCTACTTCGAATATTTCCAAAATGCCCGCATCGACTACATGACCCAACTCGGTTGGTTCGCGCTGATGCAGCACGAGGGACTCGGGCCGATCGTGGCGAGTACCCAGGCACGGTTCCGCAAACCGGTGACTTACCCGGATCGCATTCACATCGGTGCCCGCGTCATCGCCATCGAGTCGGATCGCATCACTTTCGAGCATCGTTTGATTAGCGAACGCTGGGCGGATGTCGCTGCAGAAGGCCAATGCGTGATCGTGTCGATGGATTACAAGACTCAGAAGAAAACACCGCTGCCGGTGAGTATCCGCGCCGGAATTGAGCGACTTGAGACCGCCGCGAAAATGGAAAAACCCGAGTCGCAGCAATAACTGCGACCCGGGCGAATGAACCGACGCAGATTCGCGTCGGACGCACTACTTGGCGTCGGTCATGAAGTAATCGCGTGGGCTTCGGACGAACGGATGTTGCGGGAACACCAACGTCCCTGGGGTACCTTGCGGGTACGGGTTGTGAGGGGCTGCACCGTACCCTGTACGGGGTTGGCCCGCCGCATTGTTCGTCCAACTCTTCAGTCCCGTACCGGCACCGTTCCCGCAGGTGCTGCACGAGCTTCCCTTCCAAAACATCAACCGTGAAAACACGGTGCCGGAGCTGTTCGACCCGCAGCCGCCTGGGGTATTGCAATTGCCAG
>JAYSXU010000214.1:0-5346 GCA_043716965.1 Fimbriiglobus sp. | reverse complement strand
TTCCGTAACACGATCCCGATGAAGGCGACGGCAGAGCAGGTGAAAAACGGGCTGACATACCGCGAGATTCCGGACGGCACGTTGATCGGCGTGATTCAATTTGATAAGCCGTTCGTGGACTTCCGCAAACAAGACATCAAGGCGGGGGTGTACACGATGCGGTTCGCCGTTCAACCGGACACTGGCGACCACACCGGCACTGCTCCGCACGCCGAGTTTGTGTTGCTCGTGCCCGCCGACAAGGACCAAGACGCGGACACCATTGAAGTAAAGTCACTCATCAAACATAGCACCAAAGTGATCGGCGGCGATCACCCTGCCGTCATGTTGTTGTTCCCACAAAACACGAAAGTCACGAAACCAATGATTGTCAGCAAATCGGACGGCGTGCAAGTGGTGTCGGTGTTGCGAAAGGTCACTGTCGATGGCGAAGATAGCACACTCGGGTTCGCCATCGCTGTCGCGGGATTTAGCAAAAACCGGTGACTCACTCCGGGCGATACCCGACCGTCACTTTGTTCGGCCCGATATTGGCAAGGCGAGTCCCATCCGGTTGCAGGAAACTCGGCCCCAGGGTTGGGTTGGTAGTTGTCATCTCGTAGCCCGGAATAGCGATCGCATTCACTCGCAGTTTGCCTTCTTTGGTCGTTGTGTCATGGGCGTTGTCGGTCGCCTTCAGTGCGGGCACCGTCGCGGTGATGGACTTGGCGATTTCTTTCGTGTTCGCAAAGAAGTTTTTCGCCACCACGAGTTGGTGCTTGGCACCGTTGATGGCGAGATCAATTTGCAATCCGGCTGAGGAAATCGTGTGGAACGTATTGTTGGTCACAGTCAACGAAAACGGCAAATCCGTTGGCAGCTTGCCTGTGAACCAGATGCCGGTGTCGAAGTCGAAGAACCGATTGTTGCGAATCTCGGTTTCGTGGACGGCGCCCTCAATCTTGATCGCAGCTTCACCCGGCCCTTCAAACCGATTGTTCGCAATCACGAGGTTGCGATTCCCGGAGGTGAGCAGTAGTCCCGCGTCAAATTTTGTTGTTGTCACAACACGGCAATCCGCCAGTCGAATCGGTCGCGTCGTTTCGCCCGTGACGCCCTGGAAACGAAAACCACTGACACGGGGATTCTTGACGGTCACATTTTCAATCGTCAACCCCGGACAGGTGAAGCCGACAGCGATGCCACATTCCCCGACATCGTTCAAGTCAATCACCAAACCACGGATCGTGAGGTTTTCCACATACGAGATTTCCAACGCGGGTCCGGACCGGGGGCCGCTCGCACGGGGCGTCCAGGTCACGAGCTTCGCCGCATTTCCGGCTTCAATTTTAATGCCGCGTTTTAACCCTTTCCCGGCGTCCGACAGTTTAACCGGGGCTTCGTCAAGTGTGTCATCGAGCAGCACAACTGTGTCATCGGCAACAGCCTGATCTAGTGCTTCTCGCAGAGTTGTCTTGGTTCGGTTGGCGTTCGGACTTGTTCCCGATTTTGTGACGTACCACTTTTTGCCGTCCGCTGCGGATTGGGTTTGGCCGTCACGGGTCTTCGAGAGCAGAAAATAAAGACCGCCACCGACCACAAGAACAAAACTCGTCATCGCTGCAACGCCGATGAGCAAATACAGGCGCCACTTGTTATGAGCAGGTTGCACCGCTTCGACTGGTGCTTGCGCGAACGGCGACACTTCAAACGGTGACGGTGCTTTGCTCGGCTTCTGAACGATCGGCTGTTGTTTCTGCGCGACCACATCACCCCAGATATTGACTAGCGAAACCGAAGCGGCGTGTACGGGTGCGGAGTTTTTGGTGACTGGCAGCACCGGGATTGGCATGGCTCCGTATAGTGCTGGCGCGGGCGTCGTGGCCGCAACTGTGGTGACTGTCGTCGAGGCAGATTTCGTTTGCAGTCCATTTTGGAGGTGGTCGTTTGGGATACCGCTGGTTGGCGTAGCGAATGCCACTCCGGGTGGTGTGCCCATCATCGCATGGGATCCCGCCGCGACGCGCGAAGTCATTGGGCCGCCGGTCCCCATTGCAGCCAGCGAAAGTGTTGGCAATTCCAGATCGCTTGGCGGCGCAATTGGCGTCTGCACCCACGGAGATAACTCCCGAAGGACATCCGCCGGAACGCTGTATCGTTTCGCAGGGATTTTTGCCATCATCTTGGAAATGATCGCCGCCAATTCAACCGGAACATCCGGGCGTTGCCTCCGAATCGGCGCCGGCTCACGGGTTTGGTGCCAATTCAGTTTGTCCGCCACAGTTCCTTCCGGAAACGGCGGGTTGCCTGTCAGCAAGAAGTAGAACGTTGCCCCCAACGCATAGATGTCCGCGCGGATATCGACGGTGTGGCTATCCACCGCTTGTTCCGGAGCGAGGTAATCGGCGGTGCCAAGAACATTCTCGTCGTATTTTCGGGTGAGTTGGTCGGTCTCGTCATGAAAGAACCGGGCCAAGCCCATGTCGAGAACCTTAACCACGCCCGACCGATCCACCAGAATGTTCGCCGGTTTCATATCCCGATGGACCAGCCCCATCTCGTGGGCGTGTTGCAGACCGACCAAAGCACCGTAGATGTAATGACTCGCCCGCTGCACATCGAGTAACCCGGAGGTTTTCACCAACTCCTGCAAGTTGGTCCCGTCCACAAATTCCATGACCAGGAAATGGAGGTTGTCGTCCTGGTCGATGTCATAGGCGCGCACAATGTTAGAGTGATCGAGCGCGGCGACCGCACGCGCTTCCCGGTAAAACCGTTCCAAAGAAGCCGGGTCGTTACTTTTCGCAAGTGGCAGAACTTTGACGGCCACACGGCGGCGCATCAATTTGTGTTCGCACAAAAACACCTGCCCCATTCCACCGCTACCGATCCGTTCCAGAACCTTGTACTTCCCGATGAAGAAGCGTTTCCATTTTCCTTGAACAAGCTGATCCGCTTGAAAGTGCGATAGCAGTCCGTCTCGAACCATACTCGCCGCGAACGGCTTCGGTTGATCGGACTGTTCGCCCGATTCGGTCAGCCGCAAAAGGTACGCTGACAACCGGGCTTCTTCGACGACACCACTCTTACGCACAACGTCCAGAAACTCACCTGTGGTAACGGGTGCCGCCATCGCAAAGCTCCATAAAATAGGCAATTCCGGCGCGATCGAATCGACATGAGAACCGACACATCACTATACGTCATAGCTTCGACGGGTCGAGTTAAAATTGCCGCAAGGTGGAAAAGTATCGCTGCGACTCCGTCGGAGTCGAAGAAATTGTATTGCCTGTTACCTGGGGTGCGCGAAGCGCGACCCCAGGCTAATGGCTGCAATCCCTTCGGGATAAAAGTAAGTCGAGGCATCCTGAAGGGATGCCAGCGATTAGCCTGGGGTTGAGCGGAGCGACACCCCAGGTATTCTCCACACAGCACCAAAACCTGGATGAACCAAAACCCCAACTTCCGATCCGCCTGGGGTCACCCCTCGTGGGTGACCGTTGGTTGCTTATCGCAATTTCAGCCAGAACAGGAGCGCAACGATGGCAAATACCGCCGCGATGACCAGTCCACCGACTAAGCCGACAAGCACGGAGTATTGATGCGATCCCAACGCGGATTGCTGTCCGGGTCGTGTTGCGGACCGTGGCGGAGAGAGAAGGTCTACTTCACTTTCCCCCATCGAGCGAGAATGTGTATTCAGCGGTTGTTGCGAGGGGATCGGTAACGTGTTGGAGGCGCGGCCGGTTGCGACTTGGGCTTGGCCCATCGCCGACGAACTCCCACCGAAGCTGTGATCTTGCAACAACACCCCGCTGGGGTCGTTCGACAACGGCTTGCTCAGAAGGCTCCCAACACTACCCCGATTGGGTGACAATCGGGATGAGCTAGCGCGGGCTTTATCGCCGGCGTGGCCGGTCAGCAGTAACACGGCAGGGCAAAGCTCCGGCATTTCGTGAATCGGCGGCGGCACGGCGGCTTCTTCGACAATCGCCGAGAGCGCGTCAAAGAGTTCTTGCGGCGTCTGGTACCGATCCGCCGGGTTCTTCTTCATCATCTTGATCAGAATCTGAATCAACTCACCCGGTACGTCACTGCGGAAAGACCGAACCGATTTCGGCTCTTCGTTCTGGTGGCAAAGCAGCTTGTGCGCAATGGTGCCATCCGGAAACGGCGTTTGCCCCGTGAGCATGAAATAAAAGCTGCCACCGAGTGCATATATGTCGGCGCGAATATCCACGACGTTGCTAACGGCCTGTTCGGGGGCGAGATAATCGGCTGTGCCCAAGACGCAGTTGTTGTCGAACCGCTCCGTGACGTTGTCGTTCTTCTGGTCAAAGAATCGGGCCAAACCCATGTCGAGAATCTTGATGAAACCCGTTCGTTCCAGAAGCAAGTTTCCCGGCTTAACGTCCCGGTGAACCATCCCGAGTTGGTGGGCATGGTGTAAGCCGTGCGCGGATTGGGCCACATAGTTGGCCGCACGCATCGGGTCCAGCGGGCCGTGCCGTGCGACGACTTCCTGAATGCTTGCGCCGTCAACGTATTCCATGACCAAGAAGTGCATCTGCTCGAACTTGTCGATATCGTAAGCCCGGACGATGTTGGGGTGGTCGAGTGCAGCAACCGCCCGCGCTTCCCGGTAGAATCGTAGCAATGCAGAGGGGTCTTGGAGTTTCTCGACCGGCAACACCTTGAGGGCGACCAAGCGTTTCATGAACATGTGTTCGCAAAGGTACACCGCACCCATGCCGCCGACGCCGAGCAATTCCAGCAGCCGATATTTGCTGGCAATCTCGAACCGCTTGTAGCGACCCAGTTTCATCTGCTTGGACTGGAAGCGGGTCAGCAGCGCGTTCTCGATGAACGACACCGCGACTTGGTCCACACTGAGGTTGGTCGATGCGGTAATCCGCAGCCGATGTAACTCGGTCTGGAGGCGATCTTCTGGAATCAGTCCGCTTTTCCGGACGACGTCCAAAAACTCCGCAACGTTAGCGGGAGCCGGCATATACCCGAACCCCTGTCCGAAAGGTTTCGTCTGGTTACGAGTCGCACTGCATTAGCAATGTAGAGTCTAATCATGAAAGCGGCGGCCATTCCACGCAAGAGAGTGTCCGAAAATTTACAAACTTTGTCAAATACCAAGCGCGTTTCCGATCATTCACACGGGTGGAACAGGTAAAAAATGGCCATTTCATTGCGGACTGTGAAAAGTGTGTGCCCACATGATTGCCCGGACACTTGTGGGTTGGTGGTTCAAGTGGATGACACGACAGGTCGCGCCGTCGAACTCCGCGGCGACAAAGAGCATCCCTTCACGAAGGGGTTTTTGTGTACCAAAGTGGCGAACTACCTGGAGCGTGT
>JAYSXU010000213.1:0-5360 GCA_043716965.1 Fimbriiglobus sp. | reverse complement strand
AGGGCCAAGGGTGCAGCTAAACGCTCTGGGGGTCAAAATTAGAACGTTCACCACAGAGACACAGAGGCACCGAGAAATCCATTTGAATTTGTTTTGGATTTCTCGGTGCCTCTGTGTCTCTGTGGTGAAAACGCTTTTCTGAGGCCCAGCGAGATTAGCTACACCCAGGGCCAAGATGGTTTAGAAGCCGTCACCGCTTTTCACTCACGCCCCGTATTTGCCGAGTCGGCTAGCGTGGGCCATTGCCAGGAGCATCAGGTGCATCGCTTGGAACTGGCCGAGGCCGCCACGCAAGCAACTGCTTTCGTTGAACTCTTTCAGGCCGTCGGGGCGGACCGTGTCGGCAACGATCATAGTGGGGACGGGGTGCCAACTGTGGGCCTTCATTTTGCTCGGCGTACTGTGGTCGCCGGTGACGATGAACACGTCCGGTTTCAGGGAGCGGATTTCGGGGATGATCGCATCCAGGCGTTCGATCATTTGCACCTTGGCGGGGAAGTTGCCGTCCTCGCCGGTGCTGTCGGTGTACTTGTAATGCAGGAAGAAAAAGTCGTAGTCGTTCCACACTTTCTTCAGTGTGGCGATTTGGTCCCCGAGCGACTGCCCCGCGTCCAAAACGTCCATGCCGACGAGCCGCGCCAAACCCTTGTACATCGGGTAGACGGCAATGGCGGCCGGCTTCAAGCCGTAGAGGTCGGCGAACAAGGCGATCTGGGGGTAAGTTGCAAACCCCCGCAAGGTCGCGCCGTTGGCGTCCGGTTCGTTTAGCAACACCACGTTCGCCCGCTCGATGAACTCGTTCGCCGCCGCCGCCGTTCGCGCGGACGCGGTGTCTAGCCCTTCGGCTTTCAACGGCAGTACGCCCGTGACTTGCGGGTCGGTGTCGTTGACCCGGTCGCCCAGCCCGTCGCCGCGAAACACCAGCACGAAGCGGTGTTCCTTCACCGGCTCCACGAAAATTTCGATCCCCGGAATCGTGATGGTGCGGAGCTTGTTGACCACCTCGATGCACCGTTCGGTGGTGGGACGTCCGGCGCGGCGATCGGTTATTTTCCCGTCCGCACCCAGGGTGCAAAAGTTGCCACGAATGGCGACATCCTTGGCCCCGACGGCGAAGTTGATCCCGAGCGCTTCGAGAATCCCGCGACCGATGCGGTACTCCAGCGGGTCATACCCAAATAGCCCAAGGTGCCCAGGTCCGCTTCCCGGCGTAATTCCCGGTAAAACCGGGGTACTTAGCCCACTGACACCGACTTGCGCGCAGGCATCCAGATTGGGGGTGTTGGCCGTTTCGAGTTCGGTTTTGCCACCCGGTTCGAGTGGGAGACCGCCGATTCCGTCGGCAACGAGCAGGACGATTTTGGTTTTGGCCGGTTCACGCAATTCGTGAATCAATTTGTGGATGTTCATGGAGAAGAAGTTTACGCCCGGCAACTCGTGACGTACAGTATCGGAGCGGAATTAGCGAGTTGGGATACGGTTATGGCACGACATTACACCGCGGCTGTGGGCTGCGGGCATCTTGGTTCGGGGTTTTGAGCGATGCAATTGCCTGACGAAAACATCGAATACGACTTCAAACGGTTGCTCGCCCCCAACCCGGAACCCTGGACGCCGCTCGTCGAACTCCAGTCGCAGCATTTCCTATCGCCGGACCGCCTGGAGCCAATGCGGGCGCTGCTGAACGCAGTCCGGGGCCGAGTCGCTGCCGAACGGGAGTTGCAAAACCCGCCGGCGGACTTGCTGCCGCTTCAAGCCGGCTTCATCGACCTACCCCAGAAGTTGCTGGATAACTATCGCCGCAAAGGCGAGAACAGCGACCTCGGCAAAATCAACCGCCTCGCAGCCCGATTGAAAGAGAACTGTGACCGCGTCATCATCCTCGGGATCGGCGGGAGTTACCTGGGTGCCAAAGCGCTCTTCGACGCCTTGTGCCACACCTACCACAACGAACTCCCGACCAAGATGCGGATGGGCAAACCGCGTATCTACTTTGAAGGCAACAACGTCGATAACGACGCCTTGCAAGACCTACTCGAACTGATTGAAAACACCTGCGTGGAACCCGACCTTGCCGAAGAGCGTTGGGGGGTCGTCGTCATTAGCAAATCTGGCGGCACACTGGAAACCGCCACAGCCTATCGAACCGTGCGGGCGGAAGCCGCTAAATACTACGGCGCGAAGTCCGACTGGCTGAAGAAACTCATCGTCCCGATCACCGGCCCGAAGGGCAAACTCCGCGACATGGCCAAGGCGGAAGGCATCCCCGATGAGGACATCCTGACCATCCCGGACGACATCGGTGGGCGGTTCAGCGTCTTCACCCCCGTCGGCTTGCTCCCCGCCGCGGCAATGGGTCTTGATGTGCGTGCCCTGCTCTTGGGCGCTGCTGCGATGACGAAACGATTTCTCGAAGAACCCTTCGACCGCAACCCGGTCCTGCAATACGCCGCCGTGAACCACTTGATGACGACGGAACTCAAGAAGACGACTCGCGTCATGGCGGTGTGGTCGAAGAAGTTGGAGTCGGTGGGGTTCTGGTACGATCAACTGCTGTCCGAATCGCTCGGCAAGATGGGCAAAGGTGCCACGCCCATCACCGCAGTTTACTCACGGGATTTGCACAGTCGCGGTCAACAACACCAAGACGGGACGCGGGACAAAGTTATTAACAACCTGATCGTCCGGACCACGAAACACCCCGCGATTCTGGTCGGCATGGCGGACCGCAACGAAGACGAGTTGAACAGCATCAGCCGCAAGGGGATGCCGGACATTATGGAAGCGGCGATCCAGGGCACCAACCAAGCCTACACCGAATCCGCCCGCCCCACTGCGGACATCATCCTGCCCGTGTTGACCGAACACACGATCGGCCAACTGCTACAAATGCTCATGCTGGCCACCGTCGTCGAAGGCCGCTTGGCAAACATCAACCCCTACGGCCAACCCGGCGTCGAAGCGTACAAGAAGAACATGATGGCCGCCCTGAAAGCGACGCCAAACCTTCCCAAAGGCGAGGTCCGCGACCAAGTCAAGGGGCAATAATTTATCCCTTCAGCACCAATTGTCGCGCACACGCGGCGGCGCCGATGAACCCGGCGTCGCTGCCGAGCTGGGCGTAGCGGATTTGCACTTTGGACGCGGGGTAACTTAGCCCGTACCGGCCCACGTACTCTTTGATCTTGGTCAAAAAGGGTTCGCCCGCCGCAATCATCCCGCCGCCAAACGCGATGAGTTGCGGATCGACCGTCGCCATGATGTTGCAGGCCCCCAAGGCTAAGTAATAGGCCGTGTCATCGACGATTTGTTGTGCCAGGGAATCGCCAGATGATGCGACGTTGAACACGTGTTCTGCACTGATTTTATCGTCGTCCGTGTCGCGGAACAGTTCGCGCAGCTTGGTCGGTCCGCGATAACTTGCTAACTCTTCTCGGGTGCGATCGACAACGGCAGTCGCGCTGCCATAAGCTTCGAGACAACCCCGACGCCCACAACCGCACAACCGGCCCCGATCCGGCATGTCGATCCGCATGTGCCCCACTTCACCGCCGTGACTGTGTTCCCCTTCCAACACGCGATCCCCGATGATGATCCCACCACCGATGCCGGTGCCGAGTGTGAACAAACACATGCTGCCGAACTCTTTGCCGGCACCCACCCAAAACTCCCCAAGTGCAGCGGCATTCGCGTCGTTTTGAAACGCGGTCGGCTTGTATAACTTCTCCCGGATGTATTGCGGCACCTGGACGTTCTTCCACGGCTTGAGGTTGGGCGGGTCGAGGATTAAGCCAAGTTTGATGTCCATTAACCCAGGCGTGGCCACCCCGATTGCGGTGATGTCATCCAGCGTCAATTTTGCGGCTTTGACGGCTAGCCGGATCGTCTCGCACATGGTTTCCAGACCCGCCACCGCTCCGCGTTCAGGTTGTGTCGGCAAGCTCACGTCTGCGTAACGCTTTCCGTTATCATCCACGACAGCCGCTTTCATCGTCGTACCGCCGACATCCAGCCCGACAAACTTTGAAACGTCCGCCATAACCGAAACCCCGAGAGAGAGTTGTGCATCAATGGGCAATGTTATAGCCAATATGCCGGACCGCCCCAACCCCGTTCGGAATGCTGTGATCAAGACCCATCCCAACGAAAAAAGCGGGAGGCATTGGCCTCCCGCTTTTGATTGCACCGCCAGCAGGTCGGGTGCGTTAATATCGCATCGTGATACTGAAGTTGACGCCTTGCAGGTAGTACGAGCTTTGCGTGCCGAGTGGGTTCGGCGTGGCGATCGGGGCACCGAGGCCGTAGGTCGGACTCGTCGGGATCACGCCGGGGTTCACAACCGGGCTGTACTGGTCGCCCGGACGGGCCAGCCGGCTGACGTACAGGAAGTTGTACCCGACTGCGGTCGTCAACCACGACCGCCACGTGTAGCCCAGTTTCACGTCCACTTCGGGAATCGCGGCGAACTGGTCTTGGTTGTGCTTGCCGATGTTCGTGCTGTTCGCAAACAGGCCGCCACTGACACGCGACGACAAGCCGAGGGCTTGGTTCTGCAACGAAGAAATCCCCGTCACGTCCACCCGCTCGTTCATCACGCCTAACGCGATCTTACCCGTCGTGTTCAAGTACCAACGGTTCAACCGCATTTCGACGTTCAACCCGAGTTGACCGCCGTAGAAACGGTTGGTCGCATCAAAGGAATCACTTACCGAAATCTGCGACCCGTTGCCATAAAGCTTACCGTCGAACGCTGCGGTGGAGTTACCCACGAGCGTGGTGTCTTGCTCCATTCGCAACACTTCGCGGACTTGCAAGAAGCGGAACCCGGTCAACAAGTTAATGTTCCAGAGGCAGATTTCTTCCGGGCAACTGCGGTACAGGTTGATGATCGGACCGCCTTCTGCCCCCCACGCCCGCGTGCTGGAATAGATGGTCGTGCTACCCGCCGCGAACGTCGGGAACGACACCAGCAACACGTCCGGTAAATTCGTGTTCGCATTGATGAACGGCCGGGCGAGCAGCCCTTGACCCGTCGCGTCGGACGCCACGTTGAAGACGTTCGCCTTCTGTTCCGTGAAGAACCCGGAGGCGTAGTAGCCGAACCGGCGGGCGTCATCGGTGAAGAACCCGCCGTCGAAGCGGACCCCGCTGATGAGGTTGTACCCCAGGTCACTGTTCGAGTGCAGAACGTTCGTGCTGGTGGCACCGAGAATACCGCCGGCTGCCGGGGCACTGCTCACCACGAACGGGAACGATGTCGGTTGTGCTTTCGCAAAGGCAAGCATGTAATCGGTCGTGAACCACGCCCGAGGCGCGAGCCGACCGTTAACGCCCTGTGGCTCCGCCCCGTTTAACGGCGG
>JAYSXU010000212.1:0-1828 GCA_043716965.1 Fimbriiglobus sp. | reverse complement strand
CCGAGTGGAGGTTGTCCACCAACTTGACGTTGGTGTGCTCTTTCAGCTTGATGAAGTCGTTGTTTTCGACTTTCGGCACCGGTGCGGCGAACGCCACAATCGGCGCAAATGCCAATGCACTGCTCAACAGCAAACAGTAACGATTCACGGTGAATCCTCGGAAGAGAGAGAGTCCTACAGACCGAACGGGGTCAGTATGACAGACAGTGTATCGATTGAAAATGGTGAAAGTGTAACGGACGTGTCACAGAAGTGTTGGCAGTCGGAGCGACCAAAATGGCACGCCCCGACTGAATCGCGGTGCAGCAATTCTTTCGGCGGTCGGCTCCGGAGGATTTCGGCCCTGAAAGGGCCGTTCCAATAGCCCAGGTCGGAGCCGGCGCCGCCGGCGGAGGCCTGGGAACCACGTACCGGAAAACGGCATCCGTCCTGAAGGGACGGTTCGGAGCAGTCCTTTGAACCGCCCTTTTAGGGCGTCTCAGTTTTTCCGGATCGCAGTATCCAGGCCTCCGGTCGCTGCGCGACCTCCGACCTGGGCTGATGGAATGGCCCTTTCAGGGTCGGAATCGACCGCCAGAAGGATTGGCACGCCCCGACTGAATGGCGGCGCTTACTTTCCGTCGTGCTTGGCTTCGAATGCGAAGCGGTAGAGCAAGCCGGCGGCGGCGGCACCGGCAATCGGTGCCGCCCAGAAGAGCCAAAGCTGCTGGAGTGCCACCCCTCCCACGAACAGGGCCGGGCCGGTGCTGCGTGCCGGATTCACCGACGTGTTCGTCAGCGGGATGCCAATCAGGTGGATCAGCGTTAGGCCCAAACCGATGGGGATCGGAGCGAAGCCACCGGGGGCACGGCGGTCAGTCGAACCGAGAATGATCAACAGGAAGAAGAACGTCAGGACGAATTCGCCGAGGGCGCAAGCCGCAACGCTGTACTTGACCACACCGGGCGAATGATTGGCGTAGCCGTTGGTGGCGAACGACCCGGCACCGCTACCGACCGTCTGGGCGACGCCGTTCACTTCACCGTTGGTGAAGATGAAAAAGAGGACGCCGGCACCGGCGATGGCTCCGATCACCTGCGAACCGATGTACGGTAGCAAATCCTGTGCTTTGAATCGTCCGCCGAAAAGCAGTCCGATGGAGACGGCCGGGTTCAAGTGGCACCCGGAGATGTGGCCGATGGCGTAGGCCATCGTCAGCACCGTGAGGCCGAAGGCGAGCGAAACGCCGACGAGTGCAATCCCCAAGTTGATCGGGGTGCTCCCTTCTTTGGCGATGAACATCGCGGCGAGCACGGCCGAGCCGCAGCCACCGAATGTGAGCCAGAATGTACCGAGGATTTCGGCCAAACACTTCTTCACCAACATGACACGACTCCGCATGGGAACAGAATTTGATTGCAGCCCCGCTAACTTACGAGCAGGTCGTCGAAGAGCTTGGCGAACTTGCGTTCGATGGCGTCGTTCGTGAATTTCTCTTGGTAGCGCTTCCAGCCGGTCTGCAGGTGCTGTTCTCGCATGTCCGGATCGGTCAGCACCGCATCGAGCCGCTCGGCCAGCGCTGCGGCGTTCCCTTCCGCGTAAAAGGCCGCATCGCCTCCGGTATACCCAACGGCGGCGTTGGGCACGGCGACCACCGGTACCCGCAAGCCCATCGCCTCGATCAACGGCACACAAAATCCTTCGTGCAAACTCGTGACCAGTAACACGTCGGCCGTGAGGTACAGTGCTTTCAGTTGGGGAACGGACACCTTTCCGGTGATCAACACATGGCCGTCGAGTTTGTGTTTGGCAATCGCGTCGTGGACTTCCGCGGCGTGGTTGGGCACC
>JAYSXU010000211.1:0-5364 GCA_043716965.1 Fimbriiglobus sp. | reverse complement strand
CACCCCGGTGGTCGTGCCCATGAAAAGTTCCCCATCAACGGGTTGGAAGCCGAAGGCCGGCGGTTGTCGCGCTTCTTTGCCTTTGGCCACACGCCGGGAACAGTCACCGTTCCCCCCGCCGAACCGCTCGCGGAGTTCCCGTTCACACTTGATCTTCGGCAACCGGAACCGACAAGCTATACTCCACCACTCCTGCGCAGGACCGACGTGACGGATTTAGTTGCCGAAACAATTGGGGCAGTAGAATAAGCGTGTCGTTCAACTGTAGGTCCGACGGTGCCGGACGTTCGACCTTGAGGTTTCTCGGATATGCTTAGCCGACTGACAACGGCGGTGCCGCCCCCCTCCGTGCTGTTGAACGGTTTGACACGCCTGGGGTATTCCCCAGAATCTCTTGCATTTGATGAAGCAGTCGATGGCGGCGTGCCACGCCCCCACTGGCACACGTTTTTTCGCGCCATCACGGAACTGGGATCGAACGAACTCACTCGGCGGTGGCGGGATGCTCAGCAATTGATCCGCGAAAACGGGGTCACGTACAACGTCTACGGCGACCCACGCGGCATATCCCGGCCGTGGCAACTGGATCCGATTCCGTTGCTGATTTCTCCGACCGATGCCGAGATCATCGAACGCGGTCTCATCCAACGTGCGACCCTTCTCGAACGGATCCTCACCGATTTATACGGCGAACAACGGTTACTAAAGGAAGGGCTGCTCCCGCCCGAACTCGTGTTCGGGAACCCCGGTTTTCTCCACCCTTGTCACAACGTCAAACTGCCGGGTGGCCGCTTTTTACACTTATATGCAGCCAACCTCGGTCGCCATACCGACGGCACGTTACGTGTCATCGGGGATCGCACTCAAGCGCCCTCAGGTGCCGGGTACGCACTCGAAAACCGCATCGTTCTGTCGCGGACATTGCCCGAGGCGTTCCGCGATTGTCGGGTTCAACGGCTGGCCATGTTCTTCCGGACTTTCCGCGATACACTCCGGGCAATCGCGCCACGACAGAACGACAACCCCCGCATCGTGCTGCTCACGCCGGGGCCGTACAACGAGACCTATTTTGAACACGCCTACTTGGCGCGGTATCTGGGCATCACCTTGGTTGAAGGCGGCGACTTAACGGTGCGTGACAATCGCGTGTTCCTGAAGGTACTCGGCGGCTTGCAAGCCGTTGATGTGATCTTCCGTCGCCTCGACGATGACTTTTGCGACCCGCTCGAACTCCGCCCCGATTCGTTCCTTGGCGTACCCGGTTTGGTTCAAGCCGTCCGCACGGGCAATGTCGCGGTGGCAAACGCCCTGGGGACGGGTGTCCTCGAAACCCCGGCGTTGATGGCCTACCTGCCGCAACTCTGTCGTCAACTTCTGGGTGAAGACTTACGCATCGAATCCGCCCGAACTTGGTGGTGCGGTGATCCGAAATCGCTCGACTACGTGTTGACCCATTTATCGGACATGGTGATTAAGCCTGCGTTCCTGGCATCCCATGTGGAACCCGTGATCTTGGCGGAGTTAGAGGAAGCCAACTGCGCCAAGTTGATCGAGCAACTCAAAACCCGCCCACGCGATTTCGTCGGGCATGAGCGACTCTCGCTTTCAACTGCCCCGGTGATGATCGGCGACAAGTTGCAGCCCCGCAAGATGGTCTTGCGAACCTACCTCGCTGCCGACCGCGACGGTTTCACGGTCATGCCCGGTGGCCTGACCCGCATCAGTGCTAGCGCGGACACCAACATCGTCACGATGCAACGCGGCGGCGGCAGCAAAGATACCTGGGTACTCTCCGCCGGGATGGTGAGCACATTCAGTCTCTTGCCGCCGAAGAATCAACCCGTTGAACTCACTCGCGCTGGGGGAGACCTCCCAAGCCGTGCGGCGGACAACTTATTTTGGCTGGGTCGCTACGCGGAACGGGCCGAAGGCACAACCCGTTTGCTCCGGGGCATTGTGGTTCGCCTCACGGAAAAAGCAGGACTCGCAGACGTGCCGGAACTCCCTGTGCTGCTTCGCACGTTGACGCTCCATTGCGACATCTACCCCGGCTTCATCGGAGATGGCTCCGAACGTCGCCTCGCGCATCCGGACGAGGAAGTGCTCGCCAACGTCTTCGTCACGAAACGGCACGGCAGCTTGGTGAACGTGCTGCAAGGGCTTCGCAGTGTGGCGAGTGTTGTGCGGGATCGGATCTCCATCGACATGTGGCGAGTCTTGCATGATGTGAGCAAGTTTCCCACGGACCCGAGTACCCATTTCGGTGAAGGCGGCCCCACGCTGTCGGACGTGTTGGAATTGCTAAACCGAACGATCATCAGTCTCGCGGCGTTCGGAGGTATGGCGCTGGAGAGCATGACCCGCACGGAGGGTTGGCGCTTCCTGGACATCGGCCGTAAACTCGAACGCACCTTGCACATGATCAATCTGCTGAAGGGTACGCTCGTAACTCCCATCGCCCAAGAAGCCCCGCTCCTGGATGCGATCCTGGAAATCGCGGACAGCACGATGACCTACCGCCGCCGCTACATGGGCAGCCTCCGTGCGGATGCCGTGCTGGATTTACTGGTGCTGGATGAAAGTAACCCGCGTTCACTGGCCTGTTCGCTGGCATCGCTTGTCGAAGATGTCGATCAACTCCCACGACCCAACAACCGGGCGGCACGCGGACTGGAGCAACGGATCACGCTCCAAGCCTTGAGTAATGTGAGGTTGGCGGAAGTCGAGCGACTCACACGAATCGAAAAAAATCAACGGCCCGCACTCAAAGACTTGATCGAAGCGATCGGTGCGGCGTTGCCGATCCTGTCGGACACGATCACGCAACAATACCTCAGTCACCTCCAAACCTCGCGGCACCTAGCCGGGTCGGTGTGAGAACCCTGTGCTTCAATATCGCATCACCCACGTGACCACCTACACCTACAGCGAGGGCGTCTCGTTGTGTCAAAACGTCGCCCACCTCACGCCGCGAGAGTGGGGGCATCAAGTGTGTCACCACACGTCGTTGGAGATCGAACCCGACCCCGCCGTGTTAGAAGAACGCCTGGATTATTTCGGGAATCCGGCCACGTACTTCACGGTGCAAGAACTCCACAAAGCGCTCAAAATCGCCGTGAGTCACACGATTAGCGTGAACCCGCCGGTACCACCTCCGCCCAAGACAACAGCACCTTGGGAAGCCGTCCGAGACCGACTGTCGCACGACCGCACGGCGCCGTGGTTGGACGCCTACCAGTATTCCTTTGACTCCCGTTATGCGACATCGCAGCCGTTGTTCGCCGAGTACGCGGGTCTGTCGTTCACACCGAATCGCCCCATTCTGGAAGCGGCCCAAGACCTCACTCGTCGCATCCATGCGGACTTCCTGTACGACCCGCGTGCGACCACCGTGGCGACTCCTGTCACGGAGGTGTTTGAAAACCGACGCGGCGTCTGCCAGGACTTCGCCCACCTCCAGATTGCTTGCCTCCGGTCGTTGGGGTTAGCCGCCCGCTACGTGAGCGGCTATTTATCAACCCTACCTCCACCTGGTCGCCCTCGTCTCATCGGTGCGGACGCGACTCACGCCTGGGTGTCGCTCTTTTGCGGCGAATCGGGCTGGGTCGATCTGGACCCGACCAATAACCAGATTCCGTCCGATCGCCATGTGCTACTCGCCTGGGGCCGAGATTACGACGATGTGAGTCCCGTGAAGGGCGTAGTCCTGGGTGGCGGCCAGCACGCCGTGAAGGTCTCCGTCGATGTGATGCCAATTGGCTCACCACCCATCGGCGATGGAAACCACGTGTGACGGTGCTTGTCCAATTTCGGGCATCCCGATTCGAGGAGTTATCAATGCTTGCCCGCTGTTCGATTGCTTGGTTTGTCGTGGTGGGGTGCGTGGTTCCAAGCTGGTCCGCCGCACCAGAGGTGACATACACCGATCGCACGGTTGAGGGCTGGACGGTGCGCGTGGATGATCGTCTGTTGAATGGCCCCGATGGCGCGTTGAGCACGAAGTCGTTGCGGTTCCTGGAAGGCAAACTCGCGGACATCAAAGTGGTGGTTCCCGAAGATCGCCTCAAGAAGTTGCAAGCCGTCGTGATTGTTCTCGACTTGAACTACGGCGATTTGAAAAGTATGCAGTACCACCCCAGCGCCGGCTGGCTCAAGTCGAATGACTATTCGACCAAGCTTGCGAAGTGTGTCCACATCCCACGTGCCGCCGATCTGGCGACGAAACGCAACATCAACGAGCAACCGTGGGTGATCCTCCATGAACTCGCCCACGCCTACCACGATCAAGTGTTGGGGTTCGAGCACCCCCGTGTCAAAGAAGCGTTTGAAACGTACAAGAAAAGTGGCCACAGCGACAAAACGCTACTTTACAACGGCAAACGAGTGAAGCACTACGCCCTGACGAACCAAATGGAATTCTTCGCCGAGATGACCGAAGCTTTCTTTGGCACCAACGATTTCTTCCCCTTCAACCGCGCCGAGTTGAAAGAGACCGAACGCGACATTCACGACCTCTTGGTCGAAATCTGGGAGACGCCGAAGCCAGCCGAAGTTGCGCCGGCAAGTGATCCCGGCGCGCCAGCTGTGTCGTTGTCCTAGGGTTGAGAACTTGGGCATCTTTGATTTCGAGCACTATGCCTCGCGCCGCACTTGCAACAACAACGGGTTCATCCGGTCGGTGTGGAACGAGACGCCGCCGAGGTAGCAATTGCCAGCATCGTCGCGGGTGTTGGAGCCGTAGAACAGCGGCTTCGACAAGGCTTGGCCCGGCAGGGTGGGTAATGTCAGCGGCGTGGCCCGCGACCGGCGTTCTTTTAGATCGTACACGAGCCACGAGTAGTCTTTGGTCTCTTCATTTGACGGCAGTGCCATGCCCATGAGGTGGCTGCGACCATCGGACGTGAACAGCGATGCGACATACGACCGGCCCTTGGGGTGGAACCAGCCTAGCTCCTGGACTTCGGCGGGCTTGCCGTCACGTGGTGTGACTTGGTAAAGAAATCCCTGGTCGGTCGTGAACACGATCGACTTGTCGGCAAGCGGTTGGCAGCCCGTCAGCCCGTGCGAGTTTTCGTCCCGCGTTTCGGTGTAATGCTGTAGCGGGGTTTCCGCCACCTGGACGAGGTTCGGGTTCAGTTCCACCAGCGTCGTGCGGATCACGCCGCCCTTGGACGCCTCCTTGAGCCGGGGCACGAACAGGTGCCCACGGTGGTCGCAAAAGAAGTTCCGCGAGATGTGGCCCCCGACCGAACCGACCGCCGCCGATCGGCTCACCCGAGTCTTGCAGTTGTACTGGCTGACGACGTGGTTGAAGTAGCCCAGCGTGTGCATCCGGCCACCGTAGCCCGCCACCGCAATGAGTGC
>JAYSXU010000022.1:0-6540 GCA_043716965.1 Fimbriiglobus sp. | reverse complement strand
TCGGCGAAACCCGGTTAATACCGTCATTCATGCACCTCGCCGGGTTGTCAAAGATCATTAACTCCGGACTCGGTCAGGAGTTTCGCCCAATACTACGGTGTCACAGCATCGACACTCTTCGATGCATGATTGGCAATTTAGACGATTTCGTGGCGGCGCGGCTCGCTGGTCCAGTCGGGCGGGCGGTCGTTGCCGTGGATGCCAACTATGCCGTTGACGCAGTGGCCGCACAGCGGAATGAGCATCACGTCGTCGGCCACTTTCAGCAGTTCGGTCAGCTCCCACCGGAGTCGTTCGACTTCCCGCTGGGTCATCCAACAGCGGAACACCGAATACTGCACGCGGACGCCGTACCCCTCCATGTGCTTGGCGCACTTGCGCAGCCGGTCCGGGTCGTGCACGTCGTAACAGACCAGCCACCACTTCGTGTCGATCACGGGGAACCTCTTGAGTTAGCGCAACCGGCTCCGGGCGAACAACCCCGGCTCGCCGGTCCATTCTTTCTCCAACAGCCGCGCTTCGAGTTCGATGGTGCGGGCGTAGCTCAGGGAGTAGTTCAGCACCGGGTGCTTCCAGGTTTCTTGCAGGCGATCCTCGAAGAGGCCGATGGCCTTCTTCCGCCCGCTTTCGGAGAGCCAGACTTTGGTGCGCGTGACGGTGAAGTCCGAATCGGGATCCCACTGGCCCCGATTGAGCGAACCAATCAGCGGCATGTCCCACAGCGTGACGCGGAACAGTTCCATCAAATCGAGAACCAAGGGGTAGGCAGCCGATCGTGGTGTATGGAAAAATCCTAAAGCGGGTTCAAGTCCGGATGCCAAGATCGCTCGCATGACGGCGGTGTGGAGCAGGCCGTAGCCGTAACTCAACAAGGCGTTGAAGCGGTCCTGTGGTGGGCGGCGCGATCGACTGTCGGAATGAAACGCTTCGAGGACTTGCGGGCCGAGTAGCTTGCGGACGGCGGCGAAGTAATGAACGGCAGCGGACCCTTCCAAACCCCGCAGCGAATCGCGGTTGTCCGCCTTCGGGATGTCGCTCAAAATGGGTTGAATGCCGTTGAGTGAGCGTTGAATCTCGGTGCGGGCTTCGTCATCGCCCCGGCTGGCCCGCATGAGGTAGCGGTACTGCCCCTCGACCTTCGCCGCCGCCAACTGCTTGGCCAACCGCAAACAGGTTTCCCCTTCCGTCAGCGCTTGATACTGCCGGATCCGGCGTTGAACCTGCCCGGCAGTCGGCACCAAGCTGGCGGTGTGGTGCCCGGAGACGCTGAGCCAGTGGACGCCGATGCCGTGCTCGACGCAATTGCGAATCGCCTGGGTGCTGATCTGGTTGAAGCCGTGCAAAAGAACCGTGTCGATGCCACGGGCCGGGTGCTTGACCTCCGGGCCATCCCGTGGCTTCACCACGATCGAATCGTAACTGACGCCAATCGAGGTGCCTTGCGCGACGACGTGCAACGTCGTGCCGTCGCGGTCGGGTGGAAATAGCCGAACCGGGTCGCGTTCCGGGTCGCGGTCTTGTCGGACCTCTTCCGGTAGGCAAACCGGGGCGAGCGAACACTTCTCGCACAGCCGCGCGTTCTCCGTGATCGGTGGCCGGTCGAGCGATTCCCGAAGTCGGTGGGCTTCCTCAATCGCGGTCCGCAAGTCCGCACGAGCCTGCTCGTCGATCGGCACCCGCACGGTCACGTTCGCCGCGTGGTACCGAACGCGACCCTCCGGAATCGGCTGGCCGAACGTTTCTTCGAGCAGCACGGTATACGCAATGATTTGCAGCCGATCCGACGGCCACGCCGACGGTTGATTTGCCGCGTCCCGCCCCGTCCCACCACAGGGCCGCCCGCGCTTGTGCTCATACGGCAAGTACGACCCGTCCCGCCGCTTCAAGCAATCGACCTTCCCCAACAACCCGAGCGACTCCGAAGCCAGATCGAGCGACACCGCCTCGCCCTCATCATCGGCTTCGAGCGCAGCATGAAGCTGCCGCCCCGCAAAGACCCGCTCGTGCGGCACGGAGATACGTTCGACTTCCTGAAAGTAATACAGCCGCCGGCAGTACGCCAGGGCGTGAAGCGACTCCACCCGCAACGCCGGGGCGTGCGAGTCGAGAATGGGCAAGGGGATCATGGAACTCTAGGTGTTGAAGGTTAGGAGTGTAAAATCGTTGTCCACGCGGCTACCGGCGGGGTGGCCTCGGCAGTTTGGCAGGGTGCAAACAATTGACTCGTCGTCCGCGAAAGGTCGGCGCGGTCGATTTGAACCGTCAATCGGGCTGTGCGCGGCTGTGGACCCATCCCGGCTTCGGTGACAGGGGTGAACCAGTACGCGGCACGCGGTTCGTTCGAGACGTCGGCACGATCAAGGAGGAAGTTGTTGTCGCCCAAAAACGGCACGCCATAGCGCGGGAATTCCCCGTTCAGGCCGCGTTGGATTCGATTCAAGGTCACGTCATCGGCATCAACGCCGATCACGGCGCGAAGGTCAGACAAAAACTCGCGGCGAACGGGGGTGATGTTGTACTTGTTGCCTTTGCAATCCTCCGCGCGTTCCTTCCCGGACGCCCCGACAGGGTAGTTGTGCAATTGCTGATAGACCGATTGAACTTTCGGGGAAAGCGTGTTCAAAGGCGATCAGTGTTCCGTGCCGATCCACAGCCGTGGCGCCGAGTGCCAGTTTCATCCCAGGCAGTCCCTTGGCGGTGAGGGACGCGGGCGTTTTGCCGTCGTGCCCTTCGGCCCCTTCCCTCAACCGGCTGTCGATGCCGGCGAAGTTGATGACGAGTCCGTAGGCCGCCGACGGCGTGAGGAACGTTGCCGTTGGCCGATACCACCCTGCGGTGAACGTCCTGCAAACGGCAAACGGTGCTTCGACGGAGAGCCAGAGCATCACTTCCCTCCGAGGAACTTGTCGGCGACGGTGGCAAGCAGCCGCCGGGGATCACGATCGAGGGTGACACCGAGGTCGGTCAGGTTTTTGATTTGATCGTCCGCCATGTCCTTCACGATCTTCCCGCCGATGTAAAACTCGTTGCCGGGATAATCGGGCGTGGGCTGGTGCTGAAAACCATCGATCAGTTCCGGGAACAGGTGGAACTCGTCGCCGTCCGGCTTCTTCACCGTGCGGAAGCCGTAGGTCTGGTAGCCCGCGACGAGTTGCTTCGTGAGCCGGACGATGATGCTCGCCGGAGCCATCTCGAAGTAGCTCCGGGCGTGGTTACCGGCAACGCCGTTCAGTTCGCCGATGGCCTGAAGGAGCTTCTTCGTCCATGCCGGTTGCGGCTTGCAGTCGCCAAGAGCGAGGGCGAACGGGTACTGGAATCCGGAGACGACCGTCTCCCGGTGCAGCAGCGCCGACGATGTCGAGTTTTGATACGCACTGTCTTGCGCTGCCAAAGGCGACTGCGTGAAAATGGCGTTGTGACGATACGGATCAAGCGCCTTGGCCAAGTTCATACGCAGCACCGAATCGCGCTTGAAGGTGAATGACTTCGCGGACTCTTTCCCCCGTTTTTCCGTGATCGTGGCGAGGTGTTTCTTGCGGTCTGCGGCGCCGGCGGCTACGAGGTAGCCGAAGAAGTAGTCATCTGCGTAAGCGTCCGGGTTCGGTAAGTCTTTGAACTTCACCGCGAGTTGTTCTTCATCGTGAAGACGCTCTCGATTGCTAGGCAACCCGTACTGAATCAGAATCTCTCGCAGCGCGTTTCTCATGCTCTCGGGCGAGAAGATCGGGTAATCGAACTTACCGTCGGTCACCTTCTGGATGACGGTCCGGTTCAACTCCGACTCCCCGCGATAGTTCGCGGACGGGGCCGGGTAAGTGAGAACAGTGGCGAACAGGTTCATTGTGCTTTTTCCTTCTTCGTGGTGGGAACCCAGCCGTTTGCAGACAGGGCCATCAGGGTCAGCGTTTTGACGTCTTCCGAGCGATCGAACAAAGCTTTCGCGATGCGTTCAAACATTTTGGGGGCCGGCTTCTGGCCGAGGTATTGCGGAACGCTGAAAAAGGTGTTCGTGAAGTGATCCACGAACGCCTGTTCTCGCCGCGACCGGAGTTCCAGGAAGAGGCGTTCCGCCAGTTTCCGACGGGCTTCGCTGGTATCGGCTGGTGTTTTTGCAACCCCAGCGGCTTCGATCCGTGAAGTCAGGTAACGGTAGACAAGTCGGTTGACGGTGCTGGCGAGAATCTCGTCCTCGTCCGGCGGTGCTTCGGGGATTGAGTCTTTCACACGGGTCTCCAAGAGGCGAAGGTGCTTCCGAGCATCAGCCCAAAACCACAAGAGTTTGGGCGGCGCGTCGGTCGGGACAAAGAACGAGACATCCCACTCGGCAAACAATTTGCCGAACGGCTGAAACCAAGGCTTGTTGTCAAGTAGGGCCAACATCAACCCGCGTCGGAAGAGAGGGTTGGAGTAGGGAGGCTTCTGGCCAGCACGGCCCACGATGTTCAAGTAGTCTTCGGCGAGATGTTTGCTGTAAGCGACTCGCCCCGTAGAAACTAACCGAACAATGTTGCCATCCTGGTTTAAGTGCATGTAGTCAATTCCCGACACGTTGCCTCGGGTTTCAACGTTGCCTGCAATTTGCGGAGCGAGACGAGCAAGGTGCTCGATAAAGGAGATTCCCCCTTCTGCCGCCATATCAATCAGCGATTCCTTGGGTCGATAGACAGCCGTTTCGGGATCAAGCCCTGCGAGAAGTCTGGGATAGTTTTCAACGAAACCACGTAAGTCTGCAACATCCGGAATCGCCAAACAGAAGTGCTTCGTTTTGTCTTCTTTATCACGCCGACCGATGTGGAAATTTCCATCCCCATCGACGAACCGAGGGACGTACACCATGCATGTCATTGGCCAGAAGTGAAGAAGCAAATTCTGATCGACACGCCCTGCAAACGCCACTGTCTCGGCATTGACAGATTGCGCGCCTAACAAGAGCGCGCTGGAAAGCTTCCCGGTAGCAAACTTATTTTTCCCAATCGCCTGATGGTATTTCACCAAGTCAGCCCAAGTGCTACCGTCTGCTTTCCCTTTTTCATCCGACTCATCATCCGCGTCGTCTGTTTCGGAGTCGTCTGTTAGCGACGCTCCTTTCGGCTGCGCTTTTCCGCCGCCCGTTGAATGTACGGCGCCTTCTTTTTGCTGTCACGGATCACTTGCCAGATGAGATCACGCCAAAGGCGTACCCACTCGCTTTGAGGAGGGAGATACTGCCGGAGTGTCGCAAGCGACGGGGTGAGTTCGAGGTAAACATACCCTTCAATGGCTTTCTCGACACCTTTCTTATCCGTCTTTGTAATCACAGCACGACGGACGGCGGCTACCTCCTTTTTTGAATCTCCTTTGCCTTTGAAAAAGGGCTTTTCACGAGGCGCCCCTTCGATCCAAGTGGCATCGTACAAGTCGTTGAAAAGCGATCCAGTTGACTCCTCCGTGAATTCGATGTGAACACGGGAGTTCGACGCCTCGGTATCCCACCGATAAGTGGGCGCTACTTGTTTCCTGCTTTTCATGGACTCGATCTGCAACAGCAACCCGGCGAGGCCGGCTTTGTGTTGCGCGGTCGGCAGGTCGAACAGGTCGTATGTGATCGTCACCGTTTCCGGTGGTTTGGCCTTCGCCATTACTCGGCCTTCCATTCGGTGATCAATTTGTCGCAAAACCCGACCGCTTTGTGGTAGTGTCCGGCACTCGCCACGCCCAAATACTTGGGCAGTTGACGGTGCGTCGCCTCTTTGTCGTCGTCGCGGTTATGGGCCAGATTCTTCGGCACCGGCAGTATGAACCCCGACCTCAATTCTCCCTTGGCGTCCCAATATTTCCCGACTTCGTCCGGCAACACACACGGGCGGTTGTAGTCGTTGCCTTCTCGGAAGGTGTTGGCGTCCTCGTCGTCCGACTTCGGCCCGACCGCGTAGGCGCCGCTCTTCAGAAATATGATGACGTTGTCTCCAAGCCACGGCGGGGTCTCCGTCAGCCCGTTCAACGTTGATTCCAAGTCCGTCTGGCTGAGTGGGCGCCCTGTCGTCTTGCTCATGAATTCTTCCCGCCCTTTCAAATCGTCCGTGCTGTAAGGGAGGTCCGAATCGGCCTTGTAGACCAGCACCGTGCCGGACTCAGACAACGGACGCGCGTTCCGTTCCCGATTGCACCGGCCCATTCGCTGAATGAGCGACGTGACCGGGCACTCTTCGGTGACGAGCAAATCGACGTCCAGGTCCAGGCTCATTTCGCAAACTTGAGTCGTGACCCCGAGAGCACCGGGTTGGCCAACCTTGAGTGCCCCGATGATGTCGTTGTGACGGTTGACACGGTCGCTTAATTTGAAACGGCTGTGGTAGCAGTAGACCGGGACGCCATCGGGGGTCGCCATGTTGTCCGGGCTGGCGGCGAACTTCGCGGTGATCTCGTGGCAGCGCTTCACGGTGTTGGCCACCCACAGCACCCGCTTGCCCGCAGCGAGCGCACTGCGGACGGCGTCGAACGCCTTCTCCCGCGTCCCCACGTGGGTAAGCGTGTAACGCGGCGCATCCGAAATGACTTTCA
>JAYSXU010000210.1:0-5386 GCA_043716965.1 Fimbriiglobus sp. | reverse complement strand
TTGTTCTTGTCCAAGTAAACCAGGAGTAAATCCACGAATCGGCGCCACCGGACTTCCAGCGATTTGCCGTCGGAATTCAGGTCGATCCGCATCAGGATCGGGCGTGAGTCCGCGAGGTAGATCAGGTCGATGTTTTCGGACTCCAGCACCGGGGGCGCTGGGAGTGCGATGCGTCCGGTGAGGAACACGAGGAGCAGCGCGGGTAGGATTCGCGGGATCATCCCAGCACCTCCTGGATCGGCTTTGCGTCCGGTTCCACGAGGCGGATCGGGCGACCTACGTTGGAGAGGTTTTGCTTGCTCGGGTCTAATCCGAGGGCGGTGCAAACCGTGGCGAGCAAGTCCGGCACGCTGACGGGGCGGTCGGTTACTTTCATGCCGTCGTCGCTGGTTTTACCAATTGCTTGCCCGCCTTTGATGCCACCACCGGCTAGCACCGTGGACCACGAATTCGCCCAGTGATCGCGGCCCTTTTGTTGGTTGATCGTCGGGGTGCGACCGAATTCCCCCATCCACACGACCGTGGTCGTTTCGAGCAATCCCCGGTCTTGCAAGTCGTCCAACAGCGTCGACCACGCCGGGTCGAGGACATCACACAGCCGCTTCACGTTGCTGAAATTATCCTGGTGCGTGTCCCAGCCGATGCCGTTGGTGATGCCGGGCGCGCTACTCAGTGTGACTTCGACGAACGGCACCCCGCGTTCGACGAGTCGGCGTGCCAACAGGCAGCCTTGGCCGAACAGGTTGCGACCGTACTTGTCCCGCAACGACGGCGTTTCCCCCGACAAGTCGAACGCTTTGGTCGAAGCGGATCGCATCAGGGTGACGGCACGCCGGTACGCGGTGCGGTGGCTTTCGGCGGCGGTGCTGGGACGGTCCGCGACGAAATCGCTTTCGAGGTTGTCCAGGAATTGCACCCGTTCGGCATCGCGGGGTTTGCTGACGCCACTCGGCAAGTCGAGGTCTTGCACGCGGAGGGCATTGGCCACGTCGTAACTTTCGGGGTTCGGCTGACCGAAGTTGTACCCGGATTCCCCGACTACAAGCGGGGCGTAACGCGGCCCCAAGAAGCCGGGGCCATACGCTTCTGGACTGAGGAACCGGAACGGCGCGATGCTAACAAAACTCGGCAACTCCGCGCTCGCTTCTTCCAATTCCTTGCCGATGAACGACCCCAACGATGGGTACCGCACCGGCCCGCCCGGCACCCGCCCGGTCCGCAACAGATACCCTGCCCGCCCGTGGTCCGCTTCCTTCGTGGCCATCGAACGGATGATCGCCAGCTTGTCCGCCCGCATCGCCAACATCGGCAGGTATTCGCTAATCATCAGGTCCGGAACGTTGGTCCGGATCGGTCGGACCGGCCCGCCGTTTTTGTGGTCGGGCTTCGGGTCAAACGTGTCAATTTGACTCGGCCCACCGTTCATCCACAGCAAAATGCAAGCACGAGTTCGCTTCGAGTCCTGCGCCGATTGGGCGGCCAAATGACCAAGCCATCCTGACAAGCTAATCCCAACACTGGCTGCCCCAACGCGGAGGAAGTGACGGCGACTATCAAGTTGCGGATTACGTGACATTGTTAAGGCTCCGGTAGTTCGATTGATTCTTGATCTCGATCGTCCGAGCCGCGACCGTCAGGGAGTGGCCCAAACTTCCGCACACGCTACGCCGTTCTGATGGCAACACACCGTATCGTGTGAGGCCGGTCGGGCCACTCCCTGACGGTCGCGGCACGGACGATCTCAACGGCTAGTGGTTCAGCAGGAACTCGCCGCTGTTGAGCAACGACCACAGGATGTCCGCGAGGGCGGCGTGGGTTCGCTTTTCGAGTTCCACCCCGGATGTCGTCAGGCCACCCGATGCGGTCGCGGCGTTCAAAAACTCCGTAGCTCGTGCCAGTTCTTTCGGTGTGGGCATCCGGGATAACGTGGCCAGGTAGAACGTCTCGATGCGGGTCGGGGTCGTGAAGAAGGGCGCGTCTAGCACTGATGCGAGAAGCTGGCTCCGCTCCGGGTTCGTGGCATCGGCGATTACCTTGCCGTTCATTAACGTGAGAGCGTGCAGAATTGACGTTTCGTGGTCCGTGGACCGTTCAGACTGGTTGCCAAACTTGGTCACGAACTCGGCCCGTGGACTGGTGTTGTTGAACACGTTGATCGGTCCCTGAGAATCGGTCGCCCCGAGGCCGGTTGCGATGGCCACGCTATCGAAAAGTTGCTCCGCTGTTAATCCGCGGACCGGATGGCGGGAGTAGAGTTCACCCGTCACGGACTTACCGCCGCCACTGGTCAACTGATATGCTCGCGTCGAGACGATCGTTTCGAGCAAGAACTTCAGGTTAAATCCACTGGCGACAAACGAGCGGGCCAGTTCGTCCAACAACTCGGCGTGGTGGGCCACGGTCTCCTGGCTGCCGACCATCTCGTCGATCGGTTCGACCAACCCTTTGCCGAAGAAGTACGCCCATACCCGGTTCACCGTGGCTTTGGCGAAGTACGGGTTTTCGGCACCCGTCACCCAGTCCGCAAGTGCTTTGCGAGGGGAGTTCGTAGTCATACGCTCAGGTTTTCCGCCGTCCGGGAAAGTCGCCGGAGCTTGGCGGTTGGTGCCGGGAATGGCAATCTCCCACACGTTCAATTTTTCGGCTTCGGGCATTCGCAACCCATCGCCTTGGTCCCGGCCTTTCATCCCGCCGAAGAACGCCGCGAAGCTCCAAAACTGGTCGCGCTTCCACTCCGCAAACGGGTGGTCGTGGCATTGCGCACACTCCAGGCGAATGCCCAAAAACACTCGGGCTGTCGCCGACGCCAGGTTCTCCGCTTTCGTTTCCTTGGCCATGTAGAACGCGATCGGCGTAAGCTTGGCGTTGGCATTCCGCCCGTACACGGATTGCATCGAATCTTGTCCGACGGTTGTCGTCAGAAGTTCCCGGACCATCACATCGTAGTGAACGTTTTCGTCGAACTGTTTGCGGAGCCACGCCTCAAACCCCGGCACCATGAACATCGTCTGGAAATTGCTGTTTGCCTCAGGCATCAACAGGTTACGCCAGACCGTTGTAAAGTGTTGGCTGTAAGTCGGGCGTTCCAGCAGTTCGGCAATCAACCGACGGCGCTTGTCATCTTGCTTATCGGCTAGGAAGGCACGAACTTCGGCAACACTCGGAATCCGCCCCGCAAGGTCCAAGTAAACCCGCCGCAAAAACTCGGCATCGTCGGCACGAGTCGCCGGCTGAATCCCCTTCGCCGCCCAAGCGGATTCCAACAGCCGGTCAATCCGCCCCGCCGTTGCTGTGGCTTCACTAGAAGGCACTGTGCGTAGGGTTGCTGCAATCCCGGTTCCCGGAAGTGCCAAAACACCTGCCGCCAAAAGCCAAACAACGCTACGGGTCATACGTTCCCCTCGTCAAGAATCCCAGCCAGTTCGGGCCGGAGCACCCGGCATAATCTTTCGTATGCTCACTATGATAACGCCAGACTCCTCGTTCCGTTTCAAGTTTTCCGGCGACCGCACCCCACCATCAGAACCCGACTCGACACCGGAAGCAAGCGCGAACCGCTTTGGTGGAATTAACGTGAGTGCAACCAGATATTCTGGGGCGCGACAAAGCGGGCAACCGAACACACTTCTTTGACCGATACCTCAGCTTGCAGGTGCTTGACTTCTTCAACCCCACACTCAACAACGTGCGGGTAATCGGTGAGCCGAACACTATTGCGACGGGGAAGGGCTGGAGGGTGCGGTGAATTTGACTACTCGAACCGCCAATGAATTGAGTTTACTTGCCCGTTAACCCGCCTCAACTTAGATCCACTTCTTCCAGCGAAACAGCCCCATCGCAATCGTGGCCGTGACGGCCATTAGGCCCAACGCAAACGGGTAGCCGTATTGCCACTCCAGTTCGGGCATGTGCTTGAAGTTCATGCCGTAGATGCCGGCGATCATCGTGCAGATCATGCCGATGGTTGAGATCATCGTCAACACTTTCATCACTTCGTTCAGCCGGTTTGACACTGCCGCGAGGTGCGTTTGCATCAAGTCGGAGACCATCTCGCGGGCGGATTCGGTTAGCTCCGTGTAACGAACCAAGTGGTCGTAGACGTTCCGGTAGTAGACAATTTCGCGTTCATCAATGAGCGCGAATTCGCCGCGAATCAAGCGGGCCAACACTTCGCGTTCCAGGATTAACGTCTTGCGCATGAAGGAAACTTGCCGCTTAATCTGCATGAGTCTGGCGAGAATCGCGGGGACGGGTCGGGTGAAGAGCTTGGTTTCCAACGTGTCGAGGCGGTCCGAAATCGAATCCACGATTGGTGCGTACTCATCGACGATCGCGTCGAGAATGAGGTGGAACAAAAAGTCCGGGCCGCGATGGCAACATTCACCATGTCGCAGGACGTAGCTCCAAACGTTTTGTACGCAAGGCAGTGCAACCGTGTGGTGGGTGATGAGCACCTTGTGCGTGATAACAGCGCTCAACTGCGGACGACCGTAGTTTGTCTGACGTGGCCGTTTGAGGTCCACCTCTTGGCCGGTCTCTTTGGACTTCTGCACGGCGGCAACGATGTCAGCGGGAATCGGATTCACGATCACGAACAGGTAATCGGGGAACTCCTCAACCTTCGGAAAGTGGGCACCGTCTTCCGGTTCACGGCGGGGCTTGGTGATGTCTTCGAGTGACAGCGGATGGACGTGGTGGAACTGTTGAAAGACCCGTGATTCCTCAGCCTCGGTCGCCTCGGAAAGGTCTATCCAGTACGAGTCGTCCTCGGCCAGCAAGGACTGCGATTCGGGCAGCGCGTCCAGCGCAACGGGCTGCGAAGTCCGCGTGGTCGAATCCCATCGCATTATTTGAATCATGGGCGGTCACACATCGTTTACGGGTTGAACGAACCGCCACTGCTTTCGTCGGAGGTTACGGTGCCGTCCTTGTAATAGATGTACCGCCGGGCGCCGGTCCCGTTTTGTTCGTTGACCGACCGTGTGTGGCGGTAGAGTCGGGCGAGCCGATCGCCGCTCCCTTCCAGTGTGATGGCTTGTGATTTGTAGGTAATCTTTGACGCAGTTCCTTCGTACACATCGTCATTAAATTCGCCGTTGCCCAGCGCCGTCATTTCTTGTTCCGCTTCGCCGTCCGGTTTCGTGCGCGAGCTGGAAACCTTCAGACTGTTGGTACTCGACAGCCACGTCGTGCCCTTAGGGATCGAGTGTTCCGCAAACACCAAGTTGATGTTGTTGGTCGGGACGTTCCAAACTCGGGAGTTATCCGTGAAGACGGCCTCCTGGTAGAGCTTGCTCTTCTCAACCGCAACCATGCGCGAGGTAAATTTCACCAGCGTCAGCTTGAACGGGGCCGGTGCGGTGGATTTCTTGGCAGCCGGCACAGG
>JAYSXU010000209.1:0-5393 GCA_043716965.1 Fimbriiglobus sp. | reverse complement strand
CGTTCGAGCGGTACATCGGCGTCAAAAACGACATGGGCGATCTCGCCCAGCAATTGCTAATCTTTGGCACCCACGTGCATATTGGTATTGAAGACCGTGAGTTCTTGATTGACGCGATGAACGTGGCGCGTTACTTCGTCCCACACATCTTGTGTCTGTCAACAAGTTCGCCGTTCTGGATCGGCCGTAACACGGGGTTGCGGTCGTACCGCTCGATCATTTTCCGCAACTTCCCGCGTTCCGGTATCCCACCCCGTTTCAGTAGTTGGAATGAATACTCGGGGATGGTCGATACAATGGTGAAGACAAACTGTATCCCTGACGGTAGCAAGATTTGGTATGATGCTAGGCCGAACCACCGCTACCCGACGCTGGAATTTCGGATTTGCGATGTGTGTACCCGCGTTGATGAATGTATTTGCATCGCTGCCATATTTCAAGCCATTATTGCCAAGCTTTGGAAGCTCCGGCGTGATAATATCACATTCCGCATGTACCCCACGGAATTAATTGAAGAGAATAAGTGGCGTGCGGTCCGGTATGGGCTGGACGGCAAATTACTCGATCTTGGCAAACAGATGGAAGTTCCAGTCAAGGACTTGATCCACGAGTTAATTGATTGGTTTCTGCGTGACGTGATTGACGAACTTGGCACACGCAAAGAAATTGAATATGCGTATAAAATCATGGAGGGTGGTACTAGTGCAGACCGGCAACTGAAGACGTATCGTGAATCCGGAAATAACATTCGCGCCGTTGTCGATCAACTCGTGATAGAAACCCGCGAAGGCGTTCTGTGAGCTTTCGATCTGATCTTGTAAATTATTCTGGTGCCTTATGATAAAAACATTCGAGCGGTCTGGGGTGAAGTTCCATTTTCCGAGTAACTGGACCCTGGATTCAGATGAAATGGAAGGTAGCGGTGAGTGGACGGTGACAATTCAGAGTCCAGAAACCGCGTTTGCCATCGTGAGTTTGCGGTCCGATGCCCAGAATCTTGCACAAATTGCAGACGAATCACTCGCGGCATTCCAAGTGGAATACCCCGAATTGGAGTGGGAAAATGCAATAGACAGTATTGCGGGACAACCTGCGATCGGCCACAACATTGATTTTCTGACCCTGGACACATCAACTACAAGTTGGTCACGGTGTATCGAGACCGTTAACGGCCCGCTATTGATATTGTGTCAAGTGAGTGACTATGACCTCAGCAAAAATGAACCTGTATTGCGTGCCATCTGTGCATCCCTGCAAATCTCGGATGAATAGTAATTGAGTAGCGGCCGGGTTGTGTTTTCCGTATACAAAGTGATGCCAATGTCTAACTACGGTTTCTTACGTGTTGTTGCCGCATCGCCCGAGTTGCGTGTGGCAGATTGCCGCTTCAATGTTGAACGCACACTGGATTTGCTACGTCAAGCGGACGACATCGGCGCGGACGTAGTCGTCTTCCCAGAACTCGGGCTGACCGGGTATACTTGCCACGATCTTTTCCACGACCACACGTTGCAACGCTCTGCACTTCAGGCTCTGGAAACACTACTTGGCGCCGCCGAAATGTGCTTCGGCGGCGTCACGATTGTGGGGCTACCAATCGCTGTTGATGGACGACTGTTTAACACCGCCGTTGCGTTTGCAGCGGGTCGGTTATTGGGTGTCGTCCCAAAGACGTTTTTGCCGAATTATCGTGAGTTTTACGACGCCCGCTACTTCGCCTCGGCATCGGCAGCGGTGTCGGATTTGGTCACGATAGTTGGCCAACGGGTGCCATTCGGGACCGACCTCTTGTTCAGTGCAAAAAATGTTGAAGCGTGCGTGATTGGCATCGAGATTTGTGAAGACCTTTGGATGCCGGTAGCCCCGAGTTCGTTGCAAGCACTCGCCGGCGCCACGGTGTTGGTTAACCTCTCCGCCAGTAATGAAACCATCGGGAAAGCCAACTACCGATTGCAATTGGTTTCACAACAATCCGGACGGTGTTTTGCGGGATATATCTATGCTGCTGCGGGGACGGGGGAATCGACGACGGACTTGGTATTTGGCGGGCATAACATTATCGCGGAAAATGGGTATGCGTTGGCAGAATCGGACCGTTTTCAGCGGGGCGGGCACTTTGTTGCGGCTGACATTGACCTGATGCGGTTGAATCGTGAGCGGGCGTCAACCAACACTTTCCACGGTAACGCCGCCGATCCTCATCGCACTAAAACATTCCGCTGTATTGAATTGACATTGCCCAGTCGGAGTGACCGGACACCAATATTGTTGCGTTACGTTGATGCCCACCCGTTCGTGCCGTCCGATCCGACAACACTTGACGAGCGGTGCAATGAAATCTTCCACACGCAAATTGCGGGGTTGGCGAAACGGCTGGACCACGCCGGTCGCCCGAAGGTTTCGATTGGCGTCTCCGGTGGGTTGGATTCCACCCTTGCGTTGTTGGTGGTTGCCAAAACGATGGACGCGATTGGTGAACCGCGTGCCAAGATTTCGGCGTTCACGATGCCGGGTTTCGGCACGACGGACCGCACCAAAACCAACGCCCACTCGTTGATGTTTGAACTAGGTGTCACGGTCCGGGAGATCGACATTCGGCAGATGTGCATTGAGCAAATGAGGGCGTTGGGGCATTCGCCGTTCGGCATATCACTTGACGGCCTTGATGTCGAAACCTTGTCACAGAAGTTACAAAACCTTGCTGGCGATAACCGTAATGATCTGGTGTTTGAGAACGTGCAGGCGCGGGTGCGGACCAGTTTGCTCATGAACTCGGGGTTCGTGATTGGCACCGGGGATTTATCCGAACTTGCACTCGGGTGGTGTACCTACAACGCGGATCATATGAGCATGTATAATCCGAACGTGAGCATCCCGAAAACCTTGGTGAAGTTCTTGGTGAAGTGGGCCGCTGAAAATGAGTTTACCGCCGAAAGTCGGGCGACATTGTTAGACATTGTGGATACCGAAATCTCACCGGAATTGCTGCCCACGACCGCTGACGGCAAAGGCGGTCAATCGACGGAGGGCACGATCGGTCCTTACGAATTGCACGACTTTTTCCTGTACCACTTCCTCCGCTTCGGCACCCCGCCGGACAAGATTTTGTTCCTAGCCGCCCAAGCGGAGTTCCACCGGGCCTACACCCCCGCCGAGGTCCGCCAATGGCTGGGGGTGTTCCTGCGGCGGTTCTTTGCGAGCCAATTTAAGCGATCGTGTTTGCCGGACGGCCCCAAGGTCGGCTCCGTCAGCCTCTCCCCGCGTGGCGATTGGCGCATGCCCAGCGACGCGGTCGCCAAAGCGTGGTTGGACGGGATTTGATTGCGAAAGGCGTGTCACCGCACGGTCATTCCAGTGACACAATCTCCCCGCCCGCGCGGGTGGCGAGGGCGGGCATGATGTCGTTGGCTTCGTAGCGGATAAACCGCACGCTGCCGTCGGCGAAGGCGAAGTTCGCGCCGCCGCTGTGCGGGGACCAGAAGTGAAACATCCCGCACTGGTCGTCGAAGCGGGACGGCTTGAACGGGTAGTTCCCCGGACCGCACGGCGAACCGGACATGATGGGCAACAGGTTCGGTTCGCGGACACCCAAGATTAAGTCCGCCGAACCCGTCAGCCGTTGACCGACGCCGGCGTACCACCAGCCGTATTGGAAATCGGTGCTGGGCGGGCGTTCGCCGAGCATCAGCGTGTTGCTGGTGCCGTCGGTGATGCCGAGCAGCGAGATGCGGGAATCTTGAAACAGCACGCCGGATTTGTCCGACGTGACCTTCCCGGACACGCCAAGGAAGCTGGTGAACGCGACGACGCTTTTCGTTATCAGCGAGGTTTGCGACGTGGCAACGCGGCTATCGCTGGGGCAGGTGAACATCTTAACGACGGTATCGCGGGGATGCGGTGGGTTGCTGAACGGCAGCGGCAGTGTGCGGTAGGCGCGGCGGGCTTGGTCGGCGAGGGGTTGTTGCTCCAGGAACGGCAGGCAATCCATCGTCCAACCGGAGAAGGGCATGAAGTCGCGGTTCGTCAGCGAGCGGTGGCCGGGCGGCAGGGTTTGGCGGGTGTCGTGAACTTGGTGCAACGCCAACGCGCACTGCCGCAAATTGTTCTGGCAATTCAGGCGTGCCGCCGCACCGCGCACGTTCTGCACCGCCGACAGCAACAGCCCAATCAGCACGCCGATGATCGCAATCACGACCAGCAGTTCGATGAGCGTGAACCCGCTACGGCTGCGGTGCGGCGACCGCGACGCCACGGACCGTGATCGGAATCTGTCGCAACCCGTGGTCGTCCACGAACAGGACGGTTTCCATTTCAAACGGCCCGGCTTTTGAGGGCTGCACTTCCAGAACATAAACTACCTCCGAACGGGGCGGAACGATGACGTGACCCTCGTGCTTCGGACCGAAGCAACAGTTCCCGCCTCAGGCGGGTGAGAGGTTAATGATCCGCCACGGCTGGCGTGACGAGTTGGTCACTCGCAATGGCACTTCGAGCTTTTCACCTTTGATCTGCAAACCGAGATCGAAGTCGGCTTCGGCCAACGTGAGCGCTTGGACTGGTTCCGTGACATCGACGTACACCAACCACGCTGCGGCACCGGCGGCGGCAACAGCGAGGAGCGTAGCGAGCAGCCGCAGCGTGCGAATCATGCGGGTCTCGACATAAGAGCTGCGCTCGACGATCGCCGCTTCAGGTAGCCAAAGAGCACGGCGAACAGTCCGAATGTGCCACAACCGAAGAGGAGCCAAACATAGTTCGGTACTGACTTTGAACGACTCAACCCGACTGGTTCCGGTAGCTGATAGTAAGACAACCAAAATTGGTCATTATCAACAGTGCTGTTGTATCGAACGTTTTGATACGTGGTTGCTTCCGTGCCAATAATGATCCCTTTAATCGGGCTTGATCCCTTGTCTGACAATGTCATCGATCGGATAATAGGGATCCCTTCGGATAGTAGATAGTCGATTTCACCAGTTCTGGTGTTTGTAAACTTCGGGTTGGAAGTTGTGTATTCATAAGCAAGTGGTCGGTAATGATTCTTGGTGTCAAGGTCTACAAACCCAGATTGCAACAACTGAAACGACGGATGTGGTTTTCCCTTGGAACGGTCACAAGAAATGTGAATACGAATGACAGGTCCAGTACTTACTCGCTCCGGCAATGAGTCAACACGTTTGATAACGAAACACGGATCAGTTAGGCAATCACGTAGTGGGATGTTGCCAATTGACATCCAGGGGAAACACCCATCGGATGTGTTTTTCGGCATCAATTTTTTAACATATTAGGAGTTACGCAGTCATGCCGAAATCCAAAACCGATCACGAAAGCACGAAAGCACGAAAAAATCCACAATCTTGGGGTTCTTTTTCGTGCTTTCGTGCTTTCGT
>JAYSXU010000208.1:0-5401 GCA_043716965.1 Fimbriiglobus sp. | reverse complement strand
CGACGAACTCATCGACGAAGTCCACGAACCGCCGGGCGTCGTGGTCGAACACCGCAATGTTGCCGCTGGTCATGTACGCGATGTGAACCTTGTGCCCTTGCGCCACGAGGCGGATGAGCGTGCCGCCCATACTGATGACATCGTCGTCGGGGTGCGGCGAGAAGACCAAGATCGTTTTGCTGGATTGCGGATTCATCGACGCCGGGGCGGGCGTGTTGATGAGCGACTCGGCCATGCTTTCGTACCGCATTCCGGAATCGCCGTTCGACGATTCGGCTTTGACGCGGCCTGCCGGATAAAGGCGAATCGCGTTGAGGCGGTCGTGAAACACTTCTTCACCGATGCGTTCGGCAGGGCCTTTCTCGCGCAGCAAGTCAAACAGGTGGTGTTCGCGGAAGTCGTCGTCGTTGAGCATTTGCAGGCCCTTTTTGGCCGACAGGCTCAGGTGAACGACGGCTTGGCGGACCAACTCCGGCGTCCAATCGCACGGCCCCACTTCCCACGGGCGTTTAATCGCGGTCAGTTCCGCCGCCGCCGCCGCGTCCAACACGAACGTGGCGTCCTCGTGTTCTTGAAGGAAGCTCGCCGTGATCGCTTCGGTCGGCGGCTGTTCGATCGCCTTGTACGTAATGAACGCCTTGTGTTCGCCGAACGCCATCAAGAAGACTTTGCGGGCGTCCAGGATGCTGGCCACGCCCATCGTGATCGCCAAGTTCGGCACGTTCTCTTCGCCGAAGAACCCGGATGCCGCGTCCCGCCGGGTGATGCTATCGAGGGTGACCATCCGCGTCCGGCTGGTCTTCGGTGAGCCGGGTTCGTTGAACCCGATGTGGCCCGTTCGCCCGATCCCGAGGATCTGAATGTCGATCCCGCCCGCGTCCTTGATCTGGCGTTCGTAGTCGGAGCAGAAGCCTTCCATCTCTTCGAGTTTCAACGTCCCGTCCGGGATGTGGATGTTCTTCCACGGGATGTTGACGTGGTTGAAAAACGTCTCGTGCATCCACCGGAAGTACGAGTGCGAGTCCTCACGCGGCATCGGGAAGTATTCGTCGAGGTTGAAGGTGATAACCCGAGTGAAGTCGAGTCCGGCTTCTTTGTGGCGCCGAATCAGGTCGCGGTAAAGCCCGACGGGGGTACTGCCGGTCGCCAGCCCGAGAACCGTGGGCTTCCCCGCCGCGTTGCGGGCACGAATCAGCTTTTCAATTTCCAGAGCCACAAATTCCGTCGCAGCGCCGCTGACGGGAAACGTGACCGTCGGAATCCGAGTGTGCGGTAAGTAGTGCTGAACTGCCATAGTGGGAGTGGAGGTCGTGGGTTGGGTGTTGTGTCGTACTGTTGTTGTAGCAGTCGAACACCTAACGTGCAGAGTGAAGAATTGCCAGACCCCACCCGAAAGGGTGAGGGCCACATTTGTTGGTGTAACTTTGTGTTGATCTTGAATTTCAACCCTAACGGGGTTGTTCCCTTAGCCCAGGGTTGCGGGCCGAAGGCCCCGTTACCCTGGGACGCTTCCGCCCTGGGAAGTATCCTCCCCAGCAAGTCGGTTGGGGTTGGGTGCAGGTTCCCAGGGTAACGGACCTCCGGTCCGCAACCCTGGGCTAAGGGAACAACCCCGGTGGGGGTGAAATCCAGTCTGCTGCAAACGGGAACAAATTTCCCACCAACTGCCGTGACGCTTGCCAACCCAAACGGGACTGGCAAAATTGTCTAGCACTGCTTCTGGAAAGGGCTTTCGGCCCTGAAAGGGTCGTTCAATCAGCCCAGGGCCATGCCCTGGGAACCGGCACCCAGGGCATGGCCCTGGGCTAACAGAACGTGCCTTTCAGGCCCGAAAACCACGAGCATTCACCCGCCCGAAGAATTTGCCAGACCCCACCCGAACCGACTTCACCCCGCCGGCTTCTTCGTACCGCGCATGAGTTTCTTCAACGCCTCGGTCGGCTCCGGCGGGTTGTCCAACGCCGCGAGGAACGCATCGCGGTCCTCGTCCGAAAGAACCAACGGCTCTTCCTCAAAGAAACGCGGCTCGCCGCTCGGTGTCAATGGCACGATATTCATATCAGACTTTCCAGACGCGGTGATGGGGATGAACCTTTCGTGGCTACGGTTAATGATGATGGCCTTCGTGTGCCGCATCACGAAATGACCCTCCAAACTTCCGCTTCACCTGGTCACGATACGCCAACATGTCCCGCCCGATCTGGGCCGAGTCCTTTTCTGTCTCCGCTTCCGGCGGTACGAGCATCGCCACTACTTTGCCGCGATTCGTGATCAAAATGCGTTCGCCGCCTGCGACACGTTCTAACAACTGCGTGAGGTGAGTCTTCGCCTCGAATGTGCCAACCGTAGTCATGTCGAACTCCTAATCACGTAGTTTATCAATCTAGCTTATCACAGAATCAACAGCTCATTCAACCAGTCCTGAATCGTGGTGACATCCTCTTCCGCCCCACGCACAGTTTTCCGCTTTCAGTACCACGCTTTCTCGCCGCTTTCTCGCCTGCACTCAACCATTTCGGGTCGTTGTCGTGTTTCCCGACGCCCGTTGGGAGTTCACACGGGTCGTAGGACTTTTTCTCGCCGTGGCGGTTTGACTGCCTGCAACGGCGATCTAAGGTTCCGTCGTGAGTGAACCGCTGGTGCCCTTCGACGACGCGAGATGCGAAGCGAAGAACCAGCCGTCACCTCAGTAACAGTAAGAGGTTTTCCCATGCTCGCCCCGATCACAAAAAGGATCGTGGAGTTCATCAAGCAGGAGGATGGAGCGACGGCCGTTGAGTACGCTGTGATGTTGGCCCTGATTATCGTGGTCTGCTTCATTGCGGTCACGGCGATCGGCCAGAACACGAACAGTAATTTCAATTCGCAAATTATTACCAGTGCTCTCAAAAGTTCATCGTCCTGATTGGCCCAGCAGTACCCGAGTCGTGTGACACCTTCATCGTGATACGACTCAAAATGGATCGAAACCGTATCTTTTTTTCACACCCTGTTTGGAGTTAGCTATGAACAAGATCGTAAAGAACGTCGTTGAATTCATCAAGAAGGAAGACGGCCCGACCGCAGTCGAGTACGCCGTGATGTTGGCCCTGATTATCGTGGTCTGCATCGCCGCTGTTACCGCCATCGGTACCAACTCGAGCGCAACGTTCTCGGCAGTCGGTTCCGCCATCAAGCCAGCCTCGAGCTGAGCCTGACGCGGGCCTCGTGCTCGCCGGTTGACGCAACACAAAATCTCGAAGCCGAGCCGTTTTTCCGGCTCGGCTTCAGTTGTTTCTGGCACATCTGTTGTCTGCGTTCTACGGTTGACCCATCCGCTGCCCCTTCTCAAACGCGAGGTTCCCCTGTTATGGCGAATGAATTGACGACGGCCCCGGCGCCGTCACTGGCCACCCCACTGGTAACTCCAACGGTTCCCGTGGATGACCTGGGAATCGACCGCGAGTTTCTCATCGGTCTGGCCCGGATCCCCGTGATCGCGCTGCTCTGGGTAGCTGCCGCCTGGCTTGCGTCCGCAATGGTGGCCCAGTTCGGTTGGTATCTGACGATCAACGATGTGAACATTAACCTTGGCCCGGTCGCCATTATCTGCGTGGGCATGTTGGTCGCGGCGTTCATTGACGGATACGCCTTCAAAGTCCCGAACTGGTGTACGCTTTCGCTGGTGCTGAGCGGTTGGTACATCGGCGCGATGCACGATTTCGGGATCATGAGCATCCCCGGTTTGACCAGTGACCAGTTCGGCGGCATCGGCGCGGCGCTGGGTGGTACGGTCCTGGGCTTCGCGTTCCTGTTCCCCGCGCTGTTCATCGGTGGGATGGGTCAAGGCGACGTGAAAATGACGATGGGCTTCGGCTCTTGGCTGTGTATGTACTTTGGCTTCTCGGTGGGGGCGTGGACCTTGTGGTGGTCGTTCGCCATCGGCGTGATGGTCGGCGGCGTGTTCGGCTTGGTGATTATGGCGATGCGTCGGCAGTTCTATAAGAACTTGACCAATTTCCGGGAAATTCTCACGGATTTACAAGTGATGGTGACCGCCGGCCCAGGCAAAGCCGCCGCCCGCGCAAACTCGCGCCGCAAAGACTGGTGGCGGTTGCCCTACGGCGTGCCCCTGTGCGTCGGCTTCATCGGTTACCTGTGGTACTCGTTCTTCGTGGCCGGCTGAGTAGTAGTGGGAAGTGGATAGCAAGGAAGAAGTGGTTAGTGGTCAGTGGATAGTGGACAGCAAGAAAATCTGACTTCTTTCTTGCTATCCACTTCCCACTAACCACTTCTTCGCCTCCACCGACTAATCCGACGATGAGTTAAACTGGAAAACTTCGTTATGGTCGGCATGTTCGGAAAAGTTGAAGCTTTGGCGGGCTTTCGGTCGAATCAAGTCGTGTGAGCAGTGTGCTACAAGTCGGATACGAGGTAAGGCCAGAAAAGAGGATTCAACTCGGCCAGCCCTTGCGAACCGATAATCGCGTTCTAGGGTTGACCGTCCGAATCCGCGACAGTGTCCAGTTATTCGGAACCAGCCGGTGAGAAACCGGATCGGGCAGCCTGACCCACCCGTTTCGGGTGCCCTGATAGCTCTTGTTGAATTGGCCCCAGGTGCGACACGGTCCGGCACGTTGGGTACCCGAAAAGTCCGCCAGCGATCTGGCGGCGATCGGTAGGTAAATGGTCATCACACCCCCTCGTGACGGCCGGAAACCTGCGGATGCCAAACTGGACCGGCGGCCACAAGCCGCACTGTGACTCCGTATTCCCTTGAGGGGTGGCTGCTATGAAGCAAAAGAACATCATCCTTGTCGCGGTTGCCGTCGGCTGTGGCCTCGTGGCTGCGTTCCTGACGTCAACTATGAGCGCGGGGAACAAGAAAGACGAAGAGAAGATCCAGGTCTTCGTGGCCTCCAAGGATCTCTCGGTCGGAACGCAACTGAAGAAAGAAGAAATTGACACCTACGTCGAGGTGAAGGAATTCACCAAAGACACCGTGCCACCCCAGTACATTGCGACGAAAGAAGAACTCGCGGACAAGCGCGTCACCCGAACCTTGCGGAAGGGCGAATCGTTCAACCCGCTCGACGTGACGAAGTATGCGTCCATGAACCCGCCGCCGGGCAAGAACATGGTGGCGATCGGTTGCACCCTCGAACAAGGCGTGGCGGGCTTCGTCAAGCCGGGCGTCAAAGTCGATATCCTCGCCGCGATCCCGCTCCGCCGGAACAACGGCGCGTCGAAAGTGGTGACCTTCATGGTGGACATGTTGGTTCTCGCAGTGGACAGCCAAGCCCAATTGCAAACTGAAAACCCCGCGACGCCGACCATCAGCATGGTTTCCTTTGCCGTGACCCCTGAGCAAGCGGAACTCCTGCACGGGGCGTCCGCACGCGGCTGCAACATGCGACTAGTG
>JAYSXU010000207.1:0-1842 GCA_043716965.1 Fimbriiglobus sp. | reverse complement strand
GCATCGACACGCGGAAGCTGGCGAAGTCGCTCGGGCTGGGGAACGTGAAGAGTCTCGAAGGGACCGCGACGGAAGCCGAGGCCGTGTCGCCGCTCATCGAAAAACTTTACGGTAAGCCGCGTGTCCACACGGACCGGGAAGCGCTGAAAAGCCTCGTGATCACGGCGAAAAGTCCGGAGGCGTTGATCCTGAGCACCCACGGCTACTTCCAGGAAGATCAAAAGACGGCGCTACGCGACAGTACGGATACCCTCGGCCAATCGCGGTCACTCCGGACCCTGAACGCCGAAGCTTTTGAAGACCCCCTTCTGCGATGTGGGTTGCTGTTCGCAGGGTGTAACAAAGCGGGTAACGCCGCCGGGGCTGTCGTTGAGAACGGCATCCTGACCGGCAGCGAAGTGGTCAGCACGGACTTGCGTGGGACGAAACTGGTCGTGCTGTCCGCATGTGAAACGGGCTTGGGAGATGTTCGCAACGGGGAAGGTGTGGCTGGGTTGCGGCAGGCATTCCAGCTCGCCGGGGCGGAATGTGTTGTGGCTACGTTGTGGCAAGTGCCGGATATCGAATCGGCGCAGTTGATGAAGGCGTTCTTCGGCGAACTCGTGGACAAGAAAAACCGCGACCAAGCCCTGACCGATGCCCAACGAACGATGATCCAACAACGCCGCACCCGCTTCGGCGCCGCCCACCCGTACTTCTGGGCTGCGTATACGGTGACTGGTCGAGTGAAGTAAACCCGGCCGGTCGCCAAACGAATAACGCTGAGCGTTCGAGCCGCAATCGGCTCGAACGCTCGGCGTTATTCATTCATCCAGTTTACATTTTGCCACCACCAGCGCTGATCGACTGGATTCAGTTTGTAGAACGGTGCAATTCGCTCTTGGAATCCACCCCACCCACCGGGTAGTATGCAGATGTTAGGTGGTGATGCTATCGACTCGTCCCGCGTCCGGAACAGCCGGCTTCGTACCTCCTCTCTTGACAGTTGTGGCCGACCCGACTGAATCGGTTGGGTTGAATCGCTGGTATTTGAGGCTCGAAAACTATCCGCTGGGAGGATGTCATCCGGGGCACACTCCGCCGCCTCCGCTCATGGACCGATGAACTAACTGGCCCCGTGCCCGTTGGCATTTCTTTACGATTGCCAAGTGTTCCGATTTCAGCGCCGATTGCTTATCAACGAATCGAGCGCGTGGTCTTAACGGATGAAGTCAGCCGGAATCTGTTTGCGGAATACTCGACGCATTTGAACAGCGAACGGGGCAACGAAGAAATCGGGTGGGTGTTGATGGGACAACGGACACCCCAAGAAGTGCTGGTCTTGGCAACACTCCCCGCTGGTGCGAATCGAGATGCAGGGGCCGAGCACGTGCAATTTAACAGCGATGCCCAAGCGCTCGCGGCACGGATTGTGCGACAACGGGGCAAGAACTTAGGCATCGTCGGCGTGGTCCACACGCAACCCGGTTCGATGCGGCATCCCTCCGCAGCGGACTACCGGGGTGATCGGGTCTGGGTCAAAAACTTGAAGGGCAACGAAGGCGTTTTTGCGATCGGTACGATGGCTGCTGAAAATGGGCAGGGATCCGAAGCGGTGGGACATCAACCCACAACCAGCGCCCAAGCACTTGGACAGTTGCGATTCGATTGGTACACGCTGGGTGCAAATGACCGAAACTATCAGAACGTTCCGGTCGTCTTAACCCTAGGCCCCGATTGGGCGACACCGCTACGCCCGATCTGGCCGATTATTGAAGAACACGCGACGCGGTTGGCTAAACTCGCCTCGCAATTCAAGACTGTCGAGTTTGACGTGCCAAGCTCCGAGATCGGAACGCTTCG
>JAYSXU010000206.1:0-5414 GCA_043716965.1 Fimbriiglobus sp. | reverse complement strand
GTACTCGCAACCTGTTCAAGCGAGCAAGCTAAATTCCGGAATAGTTTGGTAAACTTTCCGGTTGCTGCCTGGGTGCGTAACCCGCATCATGCTGCAAGCAATCAACGCATTGCAGGTATCCTCACCCCGTCTCCCTGTCCCCATTACTGAAAAGGTTCTGCCATGAAATGGGCTGTCATTGTTGCTCGGGTTTTTCTCGGGTTGGTGTTCGTGGTGTTCGGGGTGAACGGTTTCCTGGGCGTGATTCCGCTGCCGCCGCAGCCGGAGTTGGCGGGGTCGTGGTTGAAAATGATGGTGGTCGATTCCAAATATTTGTACGTGGTGAAGGTGCTAGAAGTCGTCTGCGGACTGATGTTACTGTCCGGGAAGTTCGTGCCGCTTAGCCTGTCCATTCTGACGCCGATTGCGGTGAACATTTTGCTGTTTGAAGTATTCCTCGTCGGGTCGCCCGGTCCGGGGGTGTTGTGGCTGGCGGTGTGCGTCTTCCTGATTTACGGCTACCGCAGCTACTTCTTACCGCTGTTCACCGTCGATGCGAGAATCGGCGGGTAATGCCGCTTTTCGTCGTCGCTTCATCCGGATGGCTGCGAATAGTGCGGCGATTCCACCCACGATCAGCCCGCCGATTGGCTCCGGGACGGGCACCGTGCTGACCTGCACGTAGTCGATGTCGTAGGTGAACGACTGGTTGGCACCGGGGGTTAGCGCGGCCGTCAGGTTGGCGTCGTAGGCGTTAACCCAACCGCTGTCGGGCGCCCAGAAGTTGAACCGGATCGGCGTGTCAACGGTCGGGTGGGCGTCGGCCCACGACGACACGAAGGTGCCGTTCACGAGCCATTCCGTGTGGTCGGGCAGCCAGCGGATTTTGAACGTGTTGAACTGGGTCAGGTCCAGGTTCGGCACCGTCGGGTTCGCGTCGCGGTGGTGAACGCCGTCGTTGAACGTCGAACCGGGCGCGCCCCAGTCCTTCCAACTCGTGGTGAGAACTTTGTGGTTCGTCGCGGAGCCGTTGATCTGGTTCGTGAGAAACTCGTAGTCGATCTCGTGCGCGAAGCGTTCGTCGGGGCAGTGGCATACGTAAAGAACGAGGTAACGGCGCCACGGGTGGTCATGGTGGTGCGGACGCGGGCCTCGAACTCGACGCCGGTGGCCCCGAGCGGAAACGTCTGGTTGGAGAAGATTTCGGTGCCGCGAAAGTTCCCGACGTGCTCGGCGTTGTAGGTGTCCAACCGCAAGGTGGCGATCCCGCCACTGAGGGTTGGAGTGTTCCCGAACCACGCCCGGTTGCCGCCGAACGTGTAGTTCGCCACGTTCCAGGTCGAGGTGTTGAACGTGCCGCCACTAAAGTCGTCACGCAACAGGACCGTCTGGGCCTGAGCGGGTGTAGACGTTAGCAGACAGGAAGCCACTAGCACGAGGCACCAAATGAGTCGCATGTCATTCCTCCTCGTCCCGGCGGGACCGCTTCTTGGATTTGGCTTGGGCGTCCGGGTGCCGCTTGAAGTAGCGTTTGACGAGCTTGCGGTTCCACTCGACGTAACTCTTGGCGTTATTGAATCGGTCGATGAACATCCAGATGAATCCGCCGATTGCGCCAAGTACCGCACCGCCGATCCCGAGTAACAACAGGTTGCCGGCCTTCGCCCCGATGCCAGCACCTACGGCCACGCCAAGGCCGGCGCCGAATAGTAGCAGCAGCCAATTCAGTGCGGGCGTTCCCGGTCGCGGGTCGTTGCCCGAGATGACCATCTCGGCGCGGCGGTCGTCGATGTACTCGTACAGGTTCTGTTCGGTGTCCGCCCAACAGCAATCCTGCCACGGCACGTCGTCGCGGCACCGGGTGCAGGTCGTAGTTGGGTCTTCGCCGAGGTCAAACGGGTTCTCCAAATACTCCCGGATGACATCGGCCGGCATCTCCGTCTTGCCTTTGCACTTCTTGTGAACGTAACAGTCGGCGTGCCAGCAGGCAATTCGTCGTCGTTACGCCGTGACCGCCGCCGTGGTGGCGGCGCATCGTCAAAGTCGTCGTCGTCGTCGTCGTCGTCGTCACGCGATCGGCGGGCAGACTTGGCCATCATCGTACTCCTGGGGACCACTCACCCGACGATCTTGCGTTACCAGGAACCCACTTTACCATCCTGCCGACCCGAAGGCGACGATTTCGTATTTGATCGCAACTGCGGAATTCGGATGATGACTCTTCGGTTCGTCTGAGTTAGACTGTCACGCGGTCGGATCTCCCCGTTCGGACTTTGTCAAGGATGTTGCCCATGCGACTTGTTTCATTCCTCGCACTTGTTGTTTGCGTTGTCGGGCTGATGCCCGTCAGCGGCCAAGATGCCAAAGACAAAGCCACAGAGCTACCGAAGCCGCCCGAAGGCTGGAAGTACCTGGAAGCCAAGGACAGCAGTTACACGTTCTTGTTCCCGACGCAGGCGCCGCGCAACGGCACCCGCGAGCGGACCTACAGCAGCGGTCGGCTCCGGTTTAAGTCACAAATGAACTACTGCGTGACGAAGGACAAGCTCACGCTGACTGCGGAAATGATTAACCTGACCGGCCCCGCGCTCAACGGCGTGAAAGTCGGCGACGTTTATCAAAGCATCGTCGATCAGCACAAGGCCGACGGCTACTCGGTTACCGAGATGGAAGACGTTAAAGTTGGCAAACTGAACGCCAAGGAGTTCTACGCCAGCAAGCCGAACGATGTGACGCGGGTCGTGCTTTTCGCCGCCAAGCCGAGGATTTACGGGATGAGCGTCAGCGGCAGGTTCAAGGAAGACACGATCACGCCGTACACCGATAAATTCGTCGCATCAATGGTCCTGACTCCCGAAGCGGCGAAGGCCGCCGTCGTGAAAGCCAAAGACGAGGCCGCCAAAGATGCGGCCAAGGAAGCCGAACCCGCCAAACCCGGCGAGATCAAGTGGACGTTGAACACCAAGCTGATGGAAATCCCCGACGCCCCGGTCAGCGGGACGATCATGGGCAAAGAATTCAAAACGGACAACGCGGAACTATGGGGCGGCGGGCTATACATCAGTCAGGGCAAAACCAGCGTGTTTTACAACGCCCACGTCCACCTCACGCTATGGCTGAAGGCCGGTGAAAGTTTTGCCGGCAAAACGTACAGTGTTGACCCGAAGTCGAATAAAGGCCAGATCCACCTGAGAATCGCTCGGATTAAACCGGGCGATAAAATCCCGACGGAAATCCCATACGTCTCGGGTTTTGCGATGCGGTTGGAATTCGGCGAGGCGAAGAACGGCAAGATCCCCGGCAAGATCTACCTTTGCACGCCAGACAAGGACAAAACCGCCGTTGCCGGGACGTTCGAGATCAAAGAGTAGAACGGGCGGAAATGAAACGATCGCGGCGAGTGGTGACAACCTCTCGCCGCGATCGTTTGTTGAGGGTGAGTAACGGGACTTGAACCCGCGGCCTCCTGAGTCACAGTCAGGCGCTCTAACCAACTGAGCTATACCCACCATTACCACAGGCATTTTACCCGTTCGCAGTCGGCTTGCAAGTCAATCTGTTCAGAATGGCGTGCGACAGATTTTCCCGGATCAGGCAAACCGGCTGCGTAAGCAGCCGGGTGGTCTGCCACGAACGGGGGTTGGTTTCACCCGGCAGCTTACGCAGCCGGTTCGCCGGGAATCCAATTCACTGGGGCAACAGTAGGACGCTTCCCGACACCAAAGGTTCGGACTTCGGCCCGGTTGTGCATAAAACAGTAGCATGCCATCGTCGCCATCTGTCTGGAGTGTTGCACCATGTCCACTGCGAAATCGGCGTTTGTTGAGTTGGTGGAAATGACCGGGCACATCGTCGATTCATTGCTGCTGCCGAAGGTGCTGGACGCGATCCTGTCGCGGGGCGGGCAGTACCACATCGAAACCTTGAAGCTGGGCGAACGCCAGGACGATTCGAGCATCGCTCGAATCGAGGTGCGGGCGGATTCGGCGAAGCAACTCGAAAGTATACTCGCGGAGATTCACCCGCATGGCGCGGTCCCGGTCCACCCGTCGGATTGCAGGGTCGTCGTGGCGGACATCGACGGCGCGTTCCCGGACGGCTTCTATTGCTCCACGAACTTCCGCACGCAAGTCCGGCTGCACGGCGAATGGGTCGAAGTCGAAGATCAAGAAATGGATTGCGGCGTGCTGGTCGATGCCGAAGGGTTGGCGGCGCGATGTCTGCCGATGGTGAGCGTGAAAATCGGCGACCGGATTATCGTGGGCCGGGCCGGGATGCGGGTCTTTCCGCCTGAATCGGAGATGCGCAAACACGAACTCTTCGAGTTCATGGCCAGTCCTGTTTCGAGCGAACGCCCGAAGGGCGTCACGGTGCGGGAAATCGCGCAGGCGATGCGACGCACCAAGGCCGCCGGGGAAAAAATCCTCGCGGTGCTCGGCCCGGCAGTCGTGCATACGGGCGGCGGGGAACTCGTGGTGAAGCTCGTGCGGATGGGCTATCTGAACGTGTTGTTCGCGGGCAACGCCTTCGCCACCCACGACATGGAGCAGGCCCTTTACGGCACCAGCCTGGGCGTCTCGTTCACCCACGGCTTGCCGACGGACGAGGGTCACGAGCACCACCTGCGCACGATCAACAGCATTCGGCGGCTGGGCAGCATTCAAGCGGCGGTGGACGCGGGGAAGCTCACCTCCGGTGTGATGTACGAGTGCGTCAAGCACAACATTCCCACGGTGCTGTGCGGCAGCATCCGCGACGACGGCCCGCTCCCGGAAGTCATCACCGACATGCTCGTCGCGCAAAACGAAATGCGCAAGCACGTTCCCGGCACCGGCTTCTGCCTGATGGTCGCCACGACCCTCCACAGCATCGCCGTCGGCAACCTCCTCCCCGCCTGGGTCAAGGTCGCGTGCATCGACATCAACCCCGCCACCGTCACCAAGCTGATGGACCGCGGCACCACCCAAACCGTCGGCATCGTCTCCGACGCCGAACCGTTCATCCGCGCGCTGGTCGCGGAGCTGGAGAAGAGCGTGTGAGTGTGGAGAGTGATCGAGAGGAAGAACCGTGCAAGTTCTGTTCTGCTGGCGTTGCGGCTGCGACATTCCCATGCTCGACGAAGCCGAGTTCGCCGAGATTCACGCGCTGTATTGGACCGGATTGCGGTCAATCAAAGAGGTGAAGGCGATGCGTGACAACCCGATGCTAAACTCAAGCATGGAAGAACGGTTGCGACCCGTGTTGGACGCCTACGAACGACTGACCGGCTTCCGCGAGCCGAACGTGAACGCAATCATGCATCACCGAATTGCCCAATATGGTCCAGCGTGTGCCACGTGCGGCAAGCCGTTGCGAACGCCCCAAGCATCCCAGTGCATGGCCTGCGGAGCCGTCCGAGGGGCATAGATTTGTAGGTTGTGGTCGAGTCTTCGAGG
>JAYSXU010000205.1:0-5420 GCA_043716965.1 Fimbriiglobus sp. | reverse complement strand
ACGACGCGAAGCAGATGATCGACGCCGTTTCCGAACGCTTCGAGCGCCAATCGAACGAAATGTTACGCCGCCTCGATTGGCTCGCGGAGCGGGTCGATTCGGCATTACGTCGGGCGGACTTGGCACGCACACTTCTTCCGGACCCGCTGACGAAACTCGTGCCGTGGGCCAACGACGCGCTCGCCTACCTCGACCGCCGCACCGAAGCGGGGGCCGTAGGGGCGTGCCCACTTGGGGAACTGTTCGACGCCATCGGCGACCAAACCACGACGCTCACGGTGCCTGAGTTTCACACGGGACTGCAACGGCTCCATCACGCCTATGCCATCCGATTGATGACCACTTCGGGCACGACCACCGGCGCCCAAACCGACCCCGAATATGCCCTGCTCGTCGGCAACGAGTTGTGTTCGTTCGTGCTGCGTTAACTCGAGTTCAAGTTCCCCACTTCGTCACTTCGCCAATTCAACCCGCACCACCCGATCACTTTGCCTAGCTTCGCGCCGGGATTCGCTGGCTTGTCCAGTTTACCTACACCGCGCGCGTCGGAATCTTCGATAAAACCCGCATCAACTCCGGTTTCTCCGGTTGCGGGGCGATGCAATGCGTGGGGGTCTTGTTCTACTGTTGGGCCTGTTTGCGGTCGGTTGCTTCGCGCCGTTTCGTTGGCCCGAAGACCGTCGGGCCGAGAGTCAAACGCCAGACGCAATCGCAACGCCACCATCGGACGACGCGCTAATGAAAGCCGCCGAGTGCCTCGATAAGGGCGACGAGACGGCGGCGCTGCCCTATCTGCAATCCCACGTGAAGGCCAACCCGAGCGCCTTGATGGTCCGTGCCCACGTAGCAGAGTTGCAGTTTCGGTTGGGAAAAGCACTCGAAGCCCGTGGGCAGTTTGAACGCTTCATCGCGGACGCGCAACCGACGACCGGACAGGCGCACAAACATCTCGTCCACTGCCACACGCGGCTCATGGAAATTGCGTCCAACACGAACGACGACTTTCACGAAAACCTACATCGCGGAATTGGCTTGCTGCTACTGGTGAAGCGCTGGGATGGCGACGCCGAACGCCACGATGAAACCAGCGCCGAGCAGACGCTCTCGAAAGCACTAATCGCCCTGCGTGCGGCCCACGACGACCGCCCCACCGACCCACGGGTCAACCTCTATCTCGCCGAAGTCTACGCCCGTCTCCAACAACCCGACGCTGCGAAAGCCGCACGCCAAGCCGCTCAAAACGGCCTCCCCGACCCCAACGTGACGGCTAGCGAACGAGCGCGGATTCTGAACGACCGTGATTAACGGATCGGCCCCACGTGGGTACCGAACCCCGGATTGCCGACAATCAAAACAGGATCGGTCTCTGGCGGTAACGGGACGATCGCCATAAAATGGCTATTCCCACAAGGGGCCTTAGCTCAATGGTTAGAGCAGTCCGCTCATAACGGATTGGTTGCCGGTTCGAGTCCGGCAGGCCCCATCTGTACAAACGTACACAATCGTGCAGCAGCCACCGTAACAGGACTAGACGCTAGGTTTTCTAGCGTTCCCCCTATGCAAGCGCGAAGGCATCTACCAAGTCGGGTTACTGGCGGTTAAACGCTTTCCCTGGTCCGCAGTACGGATGTCGTGGCGACGCTCGTTGGGTAGCACTGACGTTGCCGACCCCAGGATTGCCGGGAGCATGTGGGTGCGACCTTGCGGGTTGCGAGGATCGGGCAGGTGGCGAGCGCATCGAACAACGTGAGCATGGCCATCGGCGTGTCTAGGCCGCGACAAATCACGTTGCCTGGAAAACCTACCAGCACCTCGGCCAGTACCAACCATTCTGTCCACAAGACGGCACCATCCACTTACCCTTTGCCCACGGAGTTCCGGGGCTTCTTGCCGGTGCGGACCACGTCGAGGATTTTGCCGGTTTCGTCGATGGCCATGTGGAAGCGTTGTTCGCCTTCGAGGCGGTGGAGTGTGAGGTGGTAGCTGGCGCTCACTTCGGCCAAGTAGGGGCGGAGTTCGGCGGGCTTCGGGATGCGCAACTGTCCCCAGGAACCATCACCCAAGTACACGATGCCGGTCTCTTTGTTCACGACGCCGCCTTTCAGGGGGTGGGTCCGCTTGAAGGTGTGGTCGTGGTGTTCGAGGACGAGATCGACGGTGTGCTTCTCGAACAACGGCACCCAGTTTTTGCGCTGCTCTTCGCCGGTGCCGAACTTACCGAGTATGCCTTCTGCCACCCGGTACGACGGGTAACACGGCACGTGATTCACAACCATGAGGTGAGACTTGCCAGCGCGGTCGGCGAGAGACTTGTCCAACCAACTCGTTTGTTCACCGGCAATCGGTGCGGCATGGCCGCTATCGAGTAGCACCAAACTCAGGTAGTCGCCAAAGTCGAGCGTGGCGTAACTTTTCTCCGAGTACAACCCGTCGAAGAGGGGCGTGAAAAACGTCGCGTCCTTCAGCGTTTTGCCGTATCCGCCCTTCACTTCATGGTTGCCGAGACAGGCCACCAACGGGATCAGGCGGTTCTGGCTGTCGATCATTGTCGAGGCGTAGTTCAGGATGAACCTTAGAGCAGTCGATCCGCTTGTTCCGTTGTCGTAGCCCAAGTCCCCGCCGATCAGGGCGAACATCGGGTCTTGCTTGGCGGCTTGCCTGTTGTTGTTCAGGGCATGAATGCTGGTGCCGCAATCACCGCCGGAAATGAAACTGAAGGCGTGTGTCGCCTTGCTGGGCATGGTCCGGAAACGGTACGTTGGCGATTGCAGGCCGATTTTGAAATCGTACTCCGTGCCGGGGACTAATCCGGTCAACTCCGCCCGGTAAATGTTCAAGTCAATCGGCCCGGTTGCTCCCAGAAACGATTGCACAACCGGGTACGGCTTCGCTTTGGCAATCGGCCCGATCTGCCATTCGGCCTTGCCCCGGTTGCTGAAGCGAATGACCGGGTCATCTACGTCTTTGGCTTTGCTAATCCATTGAATGGTGACGGTGGTGGTCGGGTCTTGTTGCCACGTCAGGAACAGGGTGTCCGGCTTGAACGTCTTTTCGACTTCCACGGGTGCGGGTTTGTCCTGGCCCAACAGGACCGGCCCGGCGGCCATCGCTGCAGCAAAACTACCAAGCCCGGCACCAATAAAGCCACGGCGGTTGAACGTCGGCGACATTTGAAATGCTCATGTTAGGTGGGAGTTCGCGTTGATATGATAATCGGCTTTCAACGGCGTATCGCGTGAATGGCAGGATTTTACGTAAGTTTCATTTTGTCATGTCCGGTTGAACTGGACGTTTCACAACCTGCGCGACTGCGGTAGCGGGTGTGGTAAATCTCTCGTAACCGTTCACGGGCTATTTAACATGCTTCTGGTTTGCGTCTCCACGCGCAATGCATATCGTGGTGAGTAAGAGTACGGGAGTGTTTTCGAGAGAGCAAGTAAACGTGACTCAACCTCACCGAGCCGCTTCGGGCATGGCTACTTCCGAGCAAACACCGTCAGAAGTAACCGTTTCGGAACAGCGGCAATCAATTTCAACCGCTGTGCCAAACAAAGACAATCGAAAGTCCGCACTTGACGGGTGGCGCGGCATAGCCAGCCTCATGGTTTACTGGAACCACACCGGCACTGCGCTCGTTTTAACTCCGATCGTGATTTAGGGTTGGACGGGCGTTCATTTCTTCTTCGTTTTGAGCGGTTACTTGATTTTCCACCCGTTTCTCACGGCGACGCTTGCTGGACAGCCGTCGCCCAGATTTTCACTCTATTTCCTACGCCGATTCGCCCGCATTTACCCGCCGTACTTCGTGGCTCTTGCTGTGGGCGACTTCGGCAGTGCGGTTTCGATCGGTACTTTCATTTTTGAACATGTTCGGTTACGGCATGGCGGCGAGCTACATCCAGGTAACGTTGGGTTCGTACATGGAACGATCGTCCGTCACACGTGGGGGTGTGCTCGCGGCGGGGTTGGCGTTGTTTCTGTCCGCCAATTACTTCGCGTACCTTCAGGATGGTACCGATTGGATGTCATCACCTGATTTCGTGTTTATCGTTTCCTTTCCGTGCTTGGTGTGTTCAGGGGTTGGTCTCATGCTCCTCGCCGTCGTATGCACAGGTGGGAACGGTGGCATCTTGGCGTGGCGACCGATCGTAATGGTCGGAACCGTGTCGTACAGCCTGTACCTGTATCACATCTTGATTCAAGTCGCACTCTTCCCGTTCGTGAACCTGTCGTTCTCAATCTCAAATTTTTATGTTCGCGGATTCGTCTACGGACTCATATTCCTGATTCCGACTTTGTTGTTTTCAACCGCAGCCTACTTGCTGGTGGAGAGACCATCGCTTCGATGGACGCAGTCTTTTCGAGGTTTCCGATCAGACCGTCCGGAGATTGCCAAGGTTGGGTAAGTGGTTCAATAATGAAGCTCGAAAAATCAGTTTGCCAGGGAACGCTGGATTATTTCAATCTGCATCCATCCGAAGCTAAAAACGATGTCACTTGTGCGAGAAAGGTGCTACTTTGCAATTCCGGCGGCTTCGGCGCGGAGGTTTTGGATGGTTTGGAGTAGCTTCTCGATCGTGGGTTGGTCGGGCGTGCCGTTCACTTTGAGTCGCAAGCGGCCGGTGCTATCGAACACGACGATGTTAGGTTGTCCGGCACGCAGTGTGAACTCTTTCTCCATCACGCCGGTGAAGTCGAGCCAGACGGGAACGTCCGGGGACGCTTTTTTCACTTGCGTGCGAATGAGATCGCGCACGACATTCGGTACCGTTCCCGCACAGGCCACCGGCACCACGAACACGTCGGGTGATCGCATTCCTGCCACGACGCCTTGGAGCGGTGCGACGGGGGCGCTGCGGGCTTTTGCCGGGGCTTGTCCGATGGCGGTCGGGTGGAAGAGGATGTGCAGTTTCTCGCCGAGTTCGCGGCAAGAATCGTTGGCTTTGCGGTCACCGTAAACCAGCACGACCACGTCACCCCGGAAGGCAGCGAGGTCCTGACGACGGGAGAACTGGTCTTCGAGAACTAACTCGACCGGCTTCGCGTCGGCGATCTTCGCAACCGGCAACGCGGGCGGTTGTGCCAACACCGTCGCGTTCAGCACGGTCACCCCAATGACACTGAGTAAGAGTTGACGCATTAGACACACCCGCGCCGCCGGCGCGCCTCCGAGGACATAAAACGGGCGACGGCAATCGCCAAGAAAACGGCGGCGAAACCCGCCACGATCGCCACGTTTGGCAACGTCGAAAGCAACCCCCGGCCCTGCCACGTCACGGCATCCAGCCCCTTCATCGCCCACGTCGTCGGGAGTGACAACGCGAGGTCACGTGCCCAACTCGGCAGGACAAACGAAGGTAACCACAACCCCCCCAGCATCGACACGCCGAGGATCACGAGGATACACACACTGCGGGCGC
>JAYSXU010000204.1:0-1846 GCA_043716965.1 Fimbriiglobus sp. | reverse complement strand
CAAGGATCGGCTCACCCGGTAACGGTGGTGGCATCGGCGGTTGCGGCGCATTCACTGGCGCTTGATGGGCAAGATCCCGACTGAGTGCAGACGGCAATTGTGGCGATGTTCCACGTGACAACTCTTTACGCAGATTACGCGAACACCCCACGCACGGGATCAAGTTGAACGAGCCGAATGCCATAATTACGATCAGGCGAATCATCATCGACAGCCTCCATGCGCAGTCGATCCACGAAAAGTAGGCTCAAGAATACCCCACCCGCCAACCGGGGTCTACCCCGATTCAAGCGCGGGCAACAGGTACGGGGTGCAACTAAAAGCTCTGGGTCTCTTCAATCAGAATTCACCACAGAGGGCACAGAGAGCCACAGAGGAAATCAATACTGGTTAATTCTTCTCTGTGGCTCTCTGTGCCCTCTGTGGTGAAAATTGCTTGCTTGCACCCCAGAGAATTTAGCCACCCTCCTAAAGCCGCACTAGACACCTTGAGTTCACACGACTATTGCCACCCACCATGTCTTGGAGGACGGCTGTGAAGTACGGATTCTGTTTGCTTGTGGTGTTCGTCACGCTATCCACCGGGCGTTCGCAGGATCCGGTACCCCTACCGGCAATTGCAAATGAAACCGGCGCGCCGGTGACCCCTGCGGGTGTGCGGGCCGAAGATAAGAAACCCGACCCATCGATCTTGAACGGCAAGTGGAAGAATGGGCCGAGCTTTACGAGCGACGACGGCCTATTTACGTTCCAGCCGGTGGGCCGGTTCCAGTTCGACTCGGTCCTGTACGCGGCCCCGACGGGCGTTCGCCAGAACCTTCCGGGTGTCACGCCGTTCGAGGACGGCGTCGCGGTCCGGCGTTCGCGGCTTGGCGTGGACGGGGCGTACAACAAAACGATCGAGTTCAAAGTCGAGTACGATTTCGCCAACGCCTTCGTGGTGAACCCCAGCCCGCTCCGGACCGAGAGTGTGACGGTGCCGACCGAGTTGAACGTCACGTTCCGCGAGGTGCCTTACCTCGGCAACGTCCGCATCGGCAACCAGAAGCAACCGATCTCCTTTGAACACACCACCAGCAGTAAATACTTGAACTTTCTCGAACGCTCGCCGGCGTTCGACGCATTCTCGGAGAACGGCAACAACGGGTTCTCGATGGGCGCCACGACGTTCCAAAACTTCCTGGTCGACAAGCGCGGGTACTGCTCCATCGGACTGTTCAAGAACACGCGCAGCATCTTCGGCTACAACGTCGGTCGCAACGAGTTGGACGTGACCGGGCGGCTGGTTTTACTGCCGGTTTACGAGAACCAGGGTGAACAGCTTTTGCACGTCGGCGTGGCGGCGAGCCACCGCGACCTTGACGACGATCAAACGCGATACCGGACCCGATTCGGGGTGCGGAGTGAGCCGAGTGCCTTGGCGAGCCTGATTCAGGACACGGGTGTCATTTTCGGCAGCCGTCAACAAACCCTCGTGCCGGAAGTGGCGGGCGTGGTCGGGCCGTTCTCGTTTCAGTCCGAATACTACCTGTCTTGGCTCTCGCAAACGGAACTCCCAGTCGGAACCGCGCGAGTCCCGTTCGGGGCCACGTTCTACCACGGCGGTTACGTTGAAGTTCACTACTTCCTGACCGGCGAACACCGCAGCTACGACCACGAGCGTATGGCCTTCACGCGGGTCACGCCGAAGCGTCCGTTCAGTTGGACGGGCGAGAAGCGCGGCTTCGGGGCGTGGCAACTCGCCTTCCGCTACGCATACCTCGACCTGACGAGCAAAGGCATTCAAGGTGGCGTCACGCACGAGTTCGTCGCGGGGGTCAACTGGTTCATGACCGCGAACTTGAAG
>JAYSXU010000203.1:0-1848 GCA_043716965.1 Fimbriiglobus sp. | reverse complement strand
GCAGTTTCATCGTGCGGGACCGCACATTCTCCGCGCGAAGTTTGCTGAAGTCTTGGCCGTACAGTTCTTCCCGCGCGCCGATCAACGTTCCGCCGACGACGTGAACCAAAATCGCATCTGCTTCCGCCTCGGCGCCGAACCGACTGCCGATGACGAAGAGCGCCCGGCGCCCGGCGAGCTTCCCCGTCTTGGCTTTGCGGTCCGCAAAGTTTTTCGCCATCCGGTCGTCGGTTTTCAGTTCCGCAATTGGCGTTTTGACGGCGACGATTTCACGCTTCGGGTCACTGCGGTCAATGTGTTGGTGGCACCGCAAACAATACGCCGTGAACAGTTCTTTCCCACGGTCCCGCGCCACCGGGTCGATGGCTGGCAACTCGGTCTTCGACCACTCCGGGGACTGCAGCAGCTTCATCACGTCATCAATCTCGATCAGATTCGGCACGCGAACCGACGAACTATACCCAGTTATGAGTAACGCCTTGCCCGGTTCGGACACGTGGACTTGGCCGAAGACGCCCAGCACTTGCCCGGTGTTGCGGGACAGTGCGCCGAGCGTCGGGTTGCCGTTGATTTTGTTGCGGGCCACGCCGTTCCATTGCACGAAGTCGTGGTGCGGTGTGTCCCACAACGTCGGGTAACTGACCGGGGCGTCCGGGGACCGCTTCTGCGAATCCGCTGACACCGCGATGTCATTCACAAGAACCTGGTTCAAGATTCGCCCGAACGCATCCAGGCGGGAATGGCCGTAGGGGTACGCGGTCTTGTTCAGCGCCTCGTAGTCGTCCCGGACCTGAATCGCGGCGACGAGTTGCTTCCGCAACCGTTCCTGGCTGGAACCAGTGTTATCGTCTTTCAGTACCCGTGCGGCAAAGCGCTCGAACTTCGAGCGGTAATCGTGGGTGTTGTGCAACGCTTGCGTCAGTTCAAGTAGCAGCGTTTGCATGTCGCCCATCGTCGGCCCGCCGTCGATCCGGTAGGCGACCTTGTTGTAATGGATCTCCGTGGTGTGACACGCCGCACAGGTTAGCCCCAACCAATCGCCCGCATCGCGGGAATTCTTGGGATCTTTGACGAACCCGACCGGCAGGCCGTCCGGGTTGCAGTGGTTCGGCTTTTGGGTGAGGTATCGCAACCGTTGCATGTGGTCGTTGTCCCGGAACAGGGTTTCGCTGTTGGGTTGCTCTAACGCCAGGAACCACTCGTAGGGCAACACCCGCGACCCCTGCGTTCGGGTGTAAAAGTCCATGCTCTGGGCCGGCGTCCACCCTTGCGGCAGGTAGACGACTTTGTTAGCGACTTCGCCATACGGATCGGTTGTGGGCACCAGCGCGTCCCGGTCTTCGGCACTGTACCCGGTCAAGTCACATTTCACCGTGCCACTGCGGGTCAACCACAACGCTGCCCCGACCGCAGCGATGACCGCCACAATGGCAATTAGAATCCGCGCCCGGTTGTACAAGAAAGCTTGCAGCGATGTGATTGTCATGGATCGTACCCTGATTACGGTTTGCGGATGACTGGCAAACAGTGTGACCGATCCGAGACGGGGGCGAAACGAAAAAACCTCCCGTCGTCCGAAGATTGACGGGAGGTTCATTTGAGAGGCCCGAGCCGGATTCGAACCGGCGTGGACGGTTTTGCAAACCGCTGCCTAACCACTTGGCTATCGGGCCGTTCACCGCTTTACCAACACTTCGCATCTTACCGATGATGCGGATCGTGTCAACTGAACACACCGTATCATCGTCCCGTTGCCCACACCAACTTGAGGCTTTACACCACGCCAAGGTTCGGGGGTGCAGCTAAAATACGCTCAAGTTGACAGGTACCATGTGCCTGCGATACTCT
>JAYSXU010000202.1:0-1849 GCA_043716965.1 Fimbriiglobus sp. | reverse complement strand
ACGAACGACGACCCGTTCGGTCGCACCGGGACGATGATCGGGAAATCGTGGCCAATCACGCCTTCCCAGATGAACCGGGATTGCTCGTTGGCGTACTCGAACCCGTTGAACCGTAACTCGTGGTTGCGGAAAAACCGCGTCACCATCGAGACGGCCAAAATCGCCCCAACGAACCAGAGCGTCATGAACAACCCGGTTGGCGTGGACCGAACCACGACAATGGCGCTGCCGGCAAACGCGAGGAACGCCAACAGGAACACCGGCGAGACGCGGAACACCGTCCACCACCCCTGGCGGCGCTTCCACACGTCAATCAGTGCCGTGAAGGAGGCCATCGTGAAAATGCTCAGCACGCCCGTCAGGTACGCCCCCCGTTGGGCGTCGAGATTGGCACTGTAAAAGTACGCCACGGCGAGTTTCAAGAACGTGAACAGATACATCAATAGGCCCATGCGTTGCGACCACTTCCAGTCCATTCCCAAGCGGTAAAGGTACGGCGGAATCAGTTCGCGCATCCCGATCAAGACCGTGATCCCCGCAAGGGTCAGCACCGTGATCGTGACGACATCGTAGGCCGCGCCGAACTGCTCGCCGAAGATCGGATTCAACATCTGCGACGTGGTGCCGTCAACGAGTTTGCCGCCGTGAGCCAAGTATGCCAGCGCGCGGTTTTCCGCTTGGCCATCGGTTTTGAACGCGATCTCCGGGATGAGAATCGTCGTGACCAACGTGGACGACAACAAGTAAACGCTCATGACGATCGCAATCATCGCCAACATGATTCGGGTGTTGCGTATCCTACCGCGTGGGTTCGCTGCCGTGTCGGCTTTGTCCCCTTTAACTAATAGCATCGTCGTCAGCGCGAGTTCGTACCCGCTCATGCCGAGGGCCATTTTCGGGAACAACACCACACAGACGGCGACCACCGGCCACCACGTTGCGACCAGCGATTGCCACGTCCAGTCCGGTCCCGTCGCAGCGGGTTCGACGTGCCTCCACCACGCTTCGACGAGGTCAGGCTGCGCGACCAAATACCCGACGCCGCTGCCAACAATCACACCCGTCATGATCAGATAGGCCGCGACCGATACGACCGCAAATCGAAGCAAACCCCGCGTGATACCCCGTCGAAACAGGAACGCGACTGCGGAGCCAGCGAGTAGCAAAATCAGCGTGACGACGAGTTGTCTCTTGTTCATGCCGTAAGTGTGTCCCGCGACCCCGTCGGGCAAGGTGCCGGCCAGTTCGTCGCACTGCGCGCAGGCTTCGGCCAACGTCCGTTGCCACGGTAGGAACGGGCTATGAATCAGGTGTTCGGCGGCGTTCGCGGCGGAGAAGGTGCGGGTGAAGACCAAGTCGGTCGCGGCGAACCCGAGGACGGTCAGCACGAGAAACTTGCCCACCCAACCAGGGATGAGGCGTTCGAGCAACCCCGTCGATCCGGTCCCGTTCGGCGAACGACCCGCCAGATACCAGTAGAGGGGCATTGCGAACAGAAGTGTCATCGCAACGACGCCGACGGTTACAACCGGGGCCAAATTCCCCGCCGCCGAAAACGCCACTGACGGTTGATACGCCAAACTGCTGAAGTAATCCAACCCGACCACGGCCATCACCCACGGCCACGCGGCCCGAAATTTCGCCCCGGCGTGGCGGGGTCTACTCGGGGGTTCCGGGTCAACGGCGGCAAGTTCAGTCGTGGGCATGGGCAACTCCTACACCAAAAGCAAACCGCCCACGAACTGCGGGCGATGAGGCTATTGTAGTGGAATTTCCCTCGGGTTTGACTTTCCCAGCGAACCGGCGAAGTGTGTGAGGTAAGCGTCACGGAAGTTGGTAGAAAATTCGT
>JAYSXU010000201.1:0-1852 GCA_043716965.1 Fimbriiglobus sp. | reverse complement strand
TGCGCTTTCGCTTGTTCTTTCATGCGGATGTCGAGCACGATGTTCGCACCGGTGAGTTTGCGAAGTTCTCGGATGGCCTCGGTCAGCGGTTTATCATCGATGGCGACCGAGACCGCTTCGCCGAACAATTGTTCGAGAATGACGGACGCGGGAAGCAGCGGCGCATACACTTCACCGCTATTGTTGTTGTTGGCACCGGGAACGACCGGGGGGAGGAACGCCGGCCCGATGAGCACTTGATTGTGGCGAATCCGGTAGGTGCATTTGCCGGGAAGTTGGGCGCACAGGTCGGTCAACACGTCCGAAAGCGTCATCCCGGCGACAATGCTCAGGCGGATTTTCACATCGTACATTTTTATCGATTCTTCGATGGTCGCTTCGGCGCGGTGAGCGATCAAGACGGTTTCAGAATCGGTCGACAACATCGCCGCACCGGCCGCGTCACCGCAGAAGTGCGGGAACCGCTTGAAAGCGGCCAAGTCGAGCCGCACCGTCAGGCCATGTTCCTTCGAAAGAATCTTGAACAGTTCTTTGACGGTGACTTGATCGGCATCGAACTTCGGCGTCACCCTCAACAGTGCTCGCACGGCCGTTTCATCCGCCGGGGCCGACTCTTTCAACGCCGCCTTGCCCTTGTCCGGCTCTGCGGCGTTCATCGCCATGAGACCGTACGATCCGGCACCGATCGCCAGCGCGGCCAATAACCGAGCCTTAGAAATCCATCGCATGATTATGCCCCTTCAAGACATGGGAGAAACCGGGAATCACCTCGCACGACTGGTAACGGCATCGGTGTGGAATCCGTTGGCGCCGACATTATCTGACATGCCCAATTCGAACCGGATTGCTCGGATTGTTCAACGGGAATCGATTCCGCTCTATTGCGCTTTTGCAACGGGTGCGCAGAAGGGGCGGACATCCGACTTTGCAATCCGGGGGTTCTGGGTCGGATTGAATTGGTATCCACCCCGATTGAGCGCAAACTAACGGCACTAGCAGTCGAGGTTGCCTGATTCGGCCACGGATGCACCAGGATTCATCACAGGCGGGGGAGACAAGGAATGAACACTCTGTTTCGGAATGTTTCGTTGCTGAGCATGCTGGTCGCCGGTGCGACTGCCCTGGAAAGCCAAGCGGCCCATTGCGGTTTCTGCCGCTATCCGGTGGCCTGCGTCACGCAAGAACAGTGCGCTCCGGTTCAACTCGCCCCGCTCGTGTCGTACCGCACGGTGACCGAGTACCAAACCGAAGTGCAGTACCGTCCGGTATCGCGGACGGTCTACCTGCCACAGACGTTCACCGGCCAACGCACTGTGTACGACACCGTCACCGATGCGGTGCCCTACACCACCAACCGGAACGTCGTCGAACAGCACCAAGCCCTGCAAACCTACGTGATCAACCGCCCGGTCTATGAAACATCGTGCCAAGAACAGCGATACACCGTCAACCGCCCGGTGGTACGGGAATTTCCGATTCAGATACCCTACAGCACGTTCCGCAACGTGGTGGAACAGCACGTACGCCAAGTGCAGCGCACGGTGAATCGCCCCGTGGTTCAGGAATACACCGAGCCGGTGCAGTACACGATCAACCGGCAAATTGTGGAGCAGCATGTCCGCGAGCAGTGCTACACCGTGAATCGCCCGGTGGTGCAAGATTACACCGAATCGGTGCAATATGTGGTGAATCGCCCCGTATACGAACAGCATGTCCGCGAAGTGCAGCACACCAGCTACCGCCGGGTGGTGGAGCCTTACACCGAGCCAGTCACGACCACAACCGTGCACCCGGTTTACGAACAGCAAGTCCGCGAGCAGCGTTACATGACGTACCGCAACGAGACACAAAC
>JAYSXU010000021.1:0-6544 GCA_043716965.1 Fimbriiglobus sp. | reverse complement strand
CCGCCGAACATGGCGTGTTCGGGTGTCGCAGTCTTCACCTTGGGTGCCGCGTCATCGGCGTGCAGTGACACCGCGATGACAGTGGCCAGCACGACACTCCCGATTGCGATCCGCCGGAGTGTAACAAACTGAAGCATGGGTTCGGTTCCTGGTAGTGGGAAAGTTCGTGTTGGGTTCAATTTCTTGAAGGTCGTGGTCGAGGCTTTGCTTGGCATTAACGCCCAGCACTTTTGACAGGATTAACAGGATTAATAAATCCAATCTTCTAATCCTGTTAAATCCTGTTAATCCTGTCAAAAGTTCTTCTCGGCCAATGTAAGTTGTTACTTGTTCGGAGTAATCACGATGTTGTCGTAGAAGATTTCGGACCCGGCTGCGGCGTCGGTCACGTTGGAAACGTAACCGTACAGGGCGGCGGCGCCGTCGCGGTTCGGGCTGGGGTCTTCGTAGGTGAGAAGCCACTCGGCGGGTTCGGCGTCGCCTTTCTTCCAGAACTTGGCCTTCACGACCGCCATCTTTTCGCGCTGCTCTACGGTCAACTTGCTGCTATACCACACCGCCGGTTGCCAGTCGAACTCGACGGCTTTGTTGATGCGCGGCTTCGCCTCCCAGGACGTGACTCGCACTTGTCGTTTGCCGTTCGCGGAGTCGGGCTTGCCGTCCACGATCAGCGTGTACCGGCTGTTCACGATGCCCATGTCTGGCAACTTCCCCGCCACGAGTGTGCCCATCAAATCGGCTTGGATCGTGTAGTTGGCCGCGTCGGGTGCGGTGATGTAGGCGTTGGCCCGTGCGATCGGCGGGCGGCTGTCGTTGTTCACTTTGGCCAGGACTTTGTTGCCGTCTTTGTCCGCGACGAAGTATTTTCCTTGCGTGTTCAACCACCCGCCCGGCGCGGCGCCGACGGGGACTTTTTCAAAGTCGTCTTTGTATGGAAGTTGGGCGACCACCCGGATTCGGGCCGTTGCTTTCAGGTCGCCGAACTTGGCTTCGAGGGTGCCCTGTTGCCGGGGGAGTTTCGCAATCGTTAGCGTCGCTTTCGCGCCGTCTGCTTTCAGTTCGGCGTTCAGTGCCGGGGGTTGTGCCGCCCCTTTGGCCGCAGTCGGTGGCAGGGCGGGTTGCGGTAAGGTGAACGTGACTTTGGCATCTGCGGGGGCCTTCACTTCGCGGCCATTGGCATCTAGGAACTTCACTTCAAACTTCGCCTCGGCGCCGGGTTTCGTGGCGAGGTCGGTGGGAAAAATGCGGATACCAACCGGGGCGGCATCGGCGTTCAGTGCCGGTTCGGCGGAAGGAGTTACGTCGATTTTTGAGAACGTTGCTCCTTTGGTGTCCCCGACGCAATACAGTTGATCTTGCGTCAGGAAGTACAGCTTGTCGTTGACCGCGATCGGGGTGCCGTGGGTTTCGACGAAGCCAACGCCCTTTTCTTTGCGGAATGCGATTGGGTCGAGTTCTTCCGGTTCCTTGTCACCGTTCAATTTGAAGATGGCGAGCTTCGCGTTCACGTCGAAGATGTAGAGCTTGCCGTCTGCGATGAGTGGTGCGCCACGGGAGACGGTGCCGTACTTAGTTCGCCACAAAACCTTGCCGGTCTTGGCTTGGAAGCAGACCAACTCGGAGGCGTCGTCCGGCACGTACAACCGGCCGTCGGCTAGCGCGGGTGATGCCAAGCCAAACCGCTTTGACAGCTTCTTATTTTCCCACACGAGCATCGGCTTCTTGGTCTTCGGATCGACTTTGCTCGCATCCAGGCACACCGCGCGACCGATCGGGCCGCCTTCGGGGTTCTCTTCGCCGTGGCACGCGAACACCAAGTTGCCGTCCACCACGATCGACGGGTTCACGACGCCTGCGCTGAAGTGGTGGCTCCAAACCCGCTCGCCGGTGCGGACCTTCATCGCGTGAACGCAACCGTCGGCGCCGCCGGTAATCAGAATGCGTTGCCCGTTGATCGTCGTCACGACGGGGTTCGAGTAGTACGTCCCCTTAAATGAGACTGCCGGGTTCTTCAGGTCTTCGGTCGGCGACGACCACCACACCACTTCGCCGGTCTTGGCATCAAATGCGACGAAGCGGTTGTTGCCGCGCGCTTGGTCGCCCCAACTGCCGTTAACCATCCCGACGATCACTAACCCGTCGTCGAACACCGGCGACACGATCCGCCCGCCGTAGCCGGTCACGCGGCCATATTCTTCGGTGAGTTGCCGCTTCCAAATTTCTTTGCCGTCCTTGTCAAGACAGAACAGAAACCCGCCGGTGGTGTGCGTGAAGATGTTTCCGGTTGCCGGGTCCGCAGTCATCGTTGTCCATCCGAGTCGGCTGGACACGATGTCGGTGTGGAAGACATTGAAGCGTTTTTCCCACAGAACCTTGCCGTTCTCCGCGTCGAAGCACATCACCCGTTCGCCTTCGGTCGGCAACGACATGTCGTAGCCGCTGATGGTAAACAACCGCCCGTTCAGCACCAACGGGGCGGAGCGACCACCGAAGGGTTGCTTCCACAACAGGTGATCTTTGCCGACGGCAGTGACGCCGAATTCATCGGGTAACTTCACCCCTTTGGCGTGCCCGGTTTGGTCCGGCCCGCGCCAGTGAACCCAGTCACCCGCTCTCGATTCTGTCACGGCGAACCCAAACACAGCGACCAAGCCACACAATAACCACCGACTCATTTCCGACTCCTTTAAGGTTGTAATCGCGTCTGTTGTGTTCAATTTTTTTAGACAGGATTAACAGGATTCGACAGGATTGAATTCAGATCATCTAATCCTGTCGAATCCTGTTAATCCTGTCTAAATTGGTTTCTCTCGACCGTCACGATTGTTTTATCACCCGGCGGGCTTTCATCTCGAATCGGGGCAAGGTATTTGGCGGGGCGGCAATCACTTCGACGCGGAACAGCAGTTCGTCTCGCACCGCACGGGCAACCGTTTCGACCAACCGTTGGCTGTGGCCTGGGTCGGCGGGTTCGATTTCGATTCGCAGGTCCGCCATCGAACCGCGTTCATCGACCACAACGCGAAACTCGACAACCTCCGGAAAGCGGCGAATGATCGCTTCGATCGCAGTCGGGTAAACGTTGTTGCCCCGAACATGGATCATATCATCCGCACGCCCTTGAATGCCACCCTGCAGTCTAAGCCAATTCGGCACACCGGGAACTAGCTTTGGTGACGGATCGGTGCGGACCAAGTCCCCGGTCCGGTAGCGGATCAACGGGCTATCCGTTCGCCCGAGGTTCGTGAGGACTAGCTCGCCCAACTCACCGGGTACCACGGGGCGCGTACCGTTCGGCTCGATCACTTCGGCGATGTATTCCGATTCCAGAACGAGAAGAATGTTCGGCAACGCTTCGCACTCGATCGCCACGGGACCAACTTCGGTCAGTCCGTAATGATCGTAAACGCGGGCACCCCAAGTTTTCTCAATGCACTGCCGCGTCGTCGAAATACTGCCGCCCGGTTCGCCCGCGACCACGATGGCTCGCACGCGGGATGCAGCCAAGTCGATGCCGTCCTTCGCGGCAATTTCGGCGAGGTGCAGCGCGTAAGTCGGGGTGGCGAAAACGACGGTGACTTCGTGGTCGAGCAAGAACTGCAGCCGGGCCGTGCTCGACATCCCGCCACCCGGCATCGCCAGGAACCCCGCTTTGGTCGCCGCTTCAAACGCACTCCAGAAGCCGAGGAACGGGCCGAACGAGAACGGGAAAAACAAGCGGTCTTGGGGCGTCAGTCCCAGGAGTGTGAAGTTTCGTTGCCAACAGTGCAGCACCCACTCCCAACTTTGCGGCGTATCGAGCCAACAGAGCGGGCGCCCGGTACTGGTCCCAGAAGTTTGATGAAAGCGTGTGTAGCGGTTCCGGGCAGCCGTCAGGTTTGTGCCATAGGGCGGATGCGCGTTCTGGTCCTCAACGAGTTCCGCCTTGGTCGTAAACGGCAACTGCTGCAAATCGGTGGCGTGTACTGAGCGAAACTTGTGGTTGTAAAACGGGTTGTTCGGCAGGACACGCGCTAGCAACCGTTGAAGTCGTGCGGGGTGATCGTCACGTCCTTCCACGGCACGACTCCGAGTTCGAGGAATGGCTCATGTGCCCTGTACGGGCACCGATCAGTTATACCGATCGGTGCCGAGGGTCTTACGAGCGGTTTTGGCTCACGTCGAAACAGTACAGAATCTCGTAGTCGCGTAGATAAAGTTTGCCGTTGGCAATCACAGGGTGTGCCCAGACTTTGCCCTGACGCGGTCGGGTCGGGCTGAGTTTCGGGATTGTGAACCGCCCCGTTTCTTCCCACCCTGATTCGGTGGCTTTGATGCACGCTAACGTACCTTCGTTTTCGCTGTAGCAATAGAAATGGTTGTCGGCATAAGTAATGGAGCCTTTGCCGAGTTTGTCGCTACTCCAGATTGGGTCTTCACCACCGGCTAACATGTCGAAACAGACCCACTTTTTGCTGTCGCTGTGGCCGTAGATTTTACCACCCAACTCGATCACGCCGCCGTGCTGATTCTGCACGACTTTACTGGTGTAAACTTTGGTCGCTTTGGTGCCATCGCCGTCCGGTGTCAGTTTGAAGAGTTCACACCCCGCGCCGTACCCGGCTGTGAAGAAGGCGTTGTCCCCTTTCACAATCGGAGAGGGGATGACTGCGGTGGCCCGTTTCAGTTCGCCAACTTGCCACAACAACTTGCCGTCCGTCGCCCGCACGCCGACTGCCGTTTTCATGGTTTGTTGCACGTATTGTCGCACGCCACCCACCACGGCTGGCATGATCGACGAGTACCCCGCACCGTCCGTCAGTTCTTTGCATTCCCAGACCGTTGCGCCGGTCTTCTTGTTCAGCGCGATCATCCCGAACTTGATGCCGGGTGTGCAGACGACTTGATCACCATCGACTAGAACCGATTCGCTATACCCCCACACCGGAATCTTTCCGCCGAAATCGCCGACCAGATTCTTCTTCCAAACCACAGCACCGTCGAGCTTGTTCATGCAGACGAGATCGCCCATGCTTCCCAAGACGTAAACGAATTCGCCGTCCACAGTGGGCGTCGAACGGGTGCCGCCGCCCCACCCGTCCAAGAAGCTACCGGGGCCGGTTTCTAGCGGTGATTTCCAAACGGGTTTGCCGTCCTTCACGGTCAGGCAAACGCACGCTTCCTTTGCATCCTTTTTCGCTCCATCGGCGCCGAGGATGAACAATTTGTCGCCGACAATCGCGGGGCAACCGTACCCCGTGCCGATCGCGGACAGTTCATTCACCGACCACAGTAACTTGGGTCCATCAGCGGGGAAGGTCGTCAACAACCCTTTTTCGGCGGATTTGTTGTCGCGGTTCGGACCTTGCCATTGCGGCCAATCAGCCGCAAGGGATTCGGTTCCAAAAGATGCGGATACGATGGCGAGTAGTAAAAGACGGAGGGACATTGGCATCCTTGATTACAGGTCGGGTGGAGGTCATTCGCTAAGTTAATCGAAGTATACGGTGACGGAATAACGGAGCAAGCGTCGCTTGTAATCTCATTCGCCCCTCACAACTGGCGAATCTGCCGCACCAACTCGGGTTGAAGAACGCGGGGAACCACTTCGCCAATGTCCAACTCCAACGCCTCAAATGACAACGCCCGCAATCGTCCTGGCAGAACAACCCCGTCGGCGAGTTCGACGGCCACGGTTCGCCCGACTAACCCGATTCGCTGGGACCATTCGTTTTCTAACGACTGCCAATCGCCCTGAATCAGGAGGGAATACTCGGTGTCGAGATGTCGAACCACGGCAGCCATCACGGTACGGAGATCGAATCGGGTACCCGTTTCAATTGCTAGCGATGTCGCATCTGGCAACAGTGCTTGGGCGAAGTCATCCACCGATTGGTTCAAATTCAAGCCAATACCGACGACCACGGCGGTTGATTGCTCAATAAGGATACCGCACACTTTCCGAGTATCTATCAGCAAATCGTTCGGCCACTTGATCCGAGGTTGCAGGCCGGTCAACTCGTGAATCGCCCGAACCAAGCTCACTGCTGCCCATGCGGTCAGAATCACGGGTCGCCGGAGTGCCATCGGGGGTTGCAGAACGACCGACACAAGTAGTGAACTCCCCGGCACGCTTTGCCACACCCGGCCGTACTGCCCCCGCCCGGCACTCTGAAATTCGGCAAGGACCACCGTGCCAAAGTGTGCCGAATCCGCTGCCAAGCTAGCCGCCACATCACTTGTACTCGGCAGGGAATCGTAGACCAACACCTGCCGCCCAATGTGCTGCGTACCGAACGACCAGATTTCACGCGGGGATGGCGTCATGTGGTGATTTTCCGAGCCACGACCGTGAGGGAGTGGCCAAACCTTCCAATCGATCGACGCTGCCCAGTAACTCAACCGTTTCGTAGGCGGCAGTTTGGGCCACTCCCTTACGGTCGCGGCTCGGATGGTCCATGATGTTCGGCTTCATAATCCAAGCCAATGTCCAGTGCCGGTGCCGAATGTGTTAGGGCACCGACGCTGATGCGGTCCACGCCGGTTTCGGCGATGGCACGGATCG
>JAYSXU010000003.1:0-2275 GCA_043716965.1 Fimbriiglobus sp. | reverse complement strand
GGATGAACGCCCACTTCTTCTCCGCCAGCATCGACACGGAGGCGAGCACGATGCCCAGTTGGAAGCCGACTTCGGCGAAGTCGAAATACGGGTCTTTGCGGCGGTACACGCCGAGTTGTTCCTGAAGCCCCTTGACCTTCTTCTCGCCGCCCTCGTGGATCGACTTCGCCTTTTCAGACAGTTCGTCCTTGTCCGCTTTCATCCGCTTTTCTTCGGCAGTCAGCTTTGCTAGAAGCTTGTCTTTGTAATCCGGAAACGCACTGCCGGTCCCGGCCTTTTCGGCTTCGAGGGCTTCGCGCTCGTTTTTGTACAGCGCTTCGCGGGTGGACTTCGATTGGTACTGGCCCCACGTGTTGAACTCTTCTTGCTTCGCCGCGTTATCGACTTGCGCTTCATCTTGCTTAATCAACGAGATTTCTTTCCCCGCGTCTTTGCCGCCGAACGACGCGATTGCTAAGCCCACCGCATAAACGGCGACGAACAGCGCGACGGTTCGGGTGAACGGGTTCTCCGCTCGTTCTTGAACTTCGTGCGGGTTCGGGATTTCAATTTCGGCCATGACGGCAACCTCGTGACGGGATGTGAGCGCGGGTTAAGATAGTTACCAGCCGCAGCAAGAACCACCCGGTGCAGTCAGACCCTTATTCCTTCGGTTTGCGTGCCCACCGGAGCTTGGCAGACCGGGCGCGGGGGTTAGCGAGTTTCTCATCGGCAGTGGGGCGGATCGCATCTTCGGAGGCGGCTTCGTAAGTGCCGTCTCGTAGCCCGGTGCGGAACGCCGCTTTCACGATCCGGTCTTCGCCGCTGTGGAAGCTGATGATCGCCGCCGTGCCGCCGGGGTTGAGCAAGTGAGGCAACAGTCGCAAGAGTTGTTGCAAGTTCGCCAGTTCGCGGTTCACGAGAATCCGTAGCGTTTGAAACACACGGGTCGTCGGCAAAAGCCGTTGCTTGCGGGCCGGGAAACGACCGGGGCCGAGGATCACGGTAACGGGTGCGGCCAGTTCGATCAGGTCACGCAATTCCGTGGTGCGCGCGAACGGCTTTTCGACACGGTGGTTGAAAATCGCGTTGGCGATCTTCTCGGCCTCGGGTTCATCGCCGAGGTCACGTAGCGCGGTAATCAAGTCTTCCAGCGGGATCTCGTTCAACAACTCCGCCGCCGTCTTGCCACGGGTGCGATCCATCCGCATGTCCAGCGGGCCGTCCCGCATGTACGAGAACCCACGGTCGCGGTCATCGACTTGCATACTCGACATGCCCAGGTCCGCCAGCACGCCATCGACGCCCATGATGCTTTCGGCAGCGAGTATGTTGGCGAGGCCCGCGAAGTTACTGTGCTTCACCAAATACGGGTGGCCGACAGCGGCGAGTAGGGCTTCGGCCTCCGCCAGATAACCAGCATCCAGGTCAGTCGCAATCAGCCGCCCCGTCGGCCCGACGCACTTCAACAACTCCACGGAGTGCCCTGCGTAGCCCAGGGTGCAATCCACCACGACTTGCCCCGGCTGCAAATTCAGCGTGGCCAGTACCTCGGGCAGCAACACCGGGACGTGTTCCCCCGGCTTCGTCGTGCGAGGCGATTTCTTGTGGCGAACCCGGTGGTACGGTCGCTTCTTTCGACGTTCGGGGGGGGGCGGCATGGCGTGGAACCTGCGTATCAGGAGTGTGCGTTTTTGCGAATTCGTCGGGCAGCAACTGTAATGCACGCGATCAACCCGACACCAACTCCGGTCATCAACCAGCGGTTGCGGCGTTCGCTCCGGGCTTCGAGCAATTCGTCATCACTCGACGGGATGTCGAGTTGTTTTTGGCTGTGGTGGCCTTGGCCGTCGTCCACGATCAGGGTGTAACTTCCGGCCTTGGGTCGTGGCAATCGGCAGACGCCTTTCGCGTCACTTCGACCTTCGGCGACAACATTTCCTGCACTGTTTTGTAGCGTAATTTTGACATCGTCTGCCGGTTCGTCCGGGTCGTAGTACGCTTCAATGCTCAGTGTTGTCGGTGCGTCCGGGCGAATTTGCGCATCGACGATTAGCTTGTGGGCGTACACCGTGGACGGCGTCAGAAGAGCCACGGTACATACAACGAAGATTCCGATTCCGGGACGGTACAGCATAGCCTCCCTCACTGCGCTGGGCGATTGGCTGCTTATCTTATCAACCACACGAGACGGGGGTACACGGATGCCGATTTGGGAAGCGATCTTGCTCGGGGTGGTGCAGGGGTTGACGGAATTTTTGCCGATCAGCAGCACCGCCCACCTGTTGTTCGTGCG
>JAYSXU010000200.1:0-1854 GCA_043716965.1 Fimbriiglobus sp. | reverse complement strand
CAAAATTCCCGTGAAGCTTGGAGAACAGCCCGTGTTCTTGCGCGACGTTGCCACCATCGACGATGCGTCGGACATTACAGCCGGGTACGTGCTGGTGAACGGCCGGCGCGCGGTCTACATGCTCGTGTTAAAGAAAGCGGACGCCAGCACAATTTCGGTCGTCAACGAGTTGCAAAAAGCCCTGCCGAAGATGCGCGACAACGCACCGGGTATTGACATTGAATTCGCGTTCGATCAATCGCCGATCGTCATCAATTCCATGTGGGGCGTGGGATTTGAAGGCGCTCTGGGTGCCATCCTGACCGGCCTCATGGTGCTGATTTTCCTGCGCGATTGGCGCTCGGTGATTGTCGTCGTGCTAAACATTCCACTCGCACTCTTCTCGGCGGTGCTTGCACTCTGGGTGTGTGGGCAGACGATCAACTTGATGTCCCTGGGCGGCCTAGCGTTGGCAGTCGGGATTTTGGTGGACGAGTCCACGGTCGAGGTCGAAAACATCCACAGCCAAATGGAGAAAACCGACAGCATGGCGCGAGCAGTGCGGCGGGGTAACCAGGAAACCGCCGTCCCGCGACTGCTGGCGATGCTGTGTGTTTTGGCCGTGTTTATTCCATCGTTCTTCATGCAAGGCGCGGCCCGCGAACTGTTCGTGCCACTGTCGATGTCCGTCGGCTTTGCCATGATCGCGTCGTACTTGCTATCCAGCACGTTCGTCCCGATTCTGTGCGTCTGGCTGTTGAAAATCCCGCACCACGACCACGGTCATGTCTCCAAGATAACGCTGTTTTCTCGATTGCAATCGGTCTACGACACCCTGTTGTCACCGCTGATCGCGCTACGGTGGATTGTCGCCCCGGTCTACTTCCTCGGCACCGCCGCCGTTTTGGGATTGTTCTCCCTACTGATCGGCACCGCGATATTCCCGCCGACCGATCAGGGGCAATTCCAGCTTCGCATGAGAGCGCCGACCGGCACCCGCATTGAACGGACCGAGGAATTGGCCCTGCAAGCGGTGCGGCACATCGAGAAGCAAGCGGGGCCGGGCAACGTCCGCGCCACCGTAGGTTACGTCGGCATGTTCCCAACGAACTACCCGATCCAGGCGGTCCACCAATGGACGAGCGGCCCGGAAGAACTCATTTTGAAAGTGGCGCTGACCTCAAATAGCGGCATTCGTGTTGCGGATTTCAAAGCCCAACTTCGAGAATCTCTCGCCAAGGATTTGAAGGCTTGGTTGAAGCAACGGTGGCAAGACGAAGGCGTTGCACCCGAACTCCTGGACGCCCGCGCCGGCGGGTTGCGGTTGTCGTTTGAACCGGGCGATCTCGTCAGCGAAGTCATGAGCTTCGGCTCACCCACCCCGGTCGAGATTCAAGTGACCGGGTCGAAACTTGCCGAGAACTTGGCGCACGCCAAGAAGATTTTGGAGCGGCTGCAATACGTCCCGGAGCTGCGGGATTTACAAATATCGCAGGCGCAGGATTACCCGTCGGTCGAGGTGAACATCAACCGCGAACAAGCGGCGACGATGAACCTGACGGCCAAAACCATCGGCAACGCGCTCATCCCCGCCACGGCCTCCAGCCGGTACATGAACCCGATTTACTGGCGTGACCCTAACAGCGGGCAGGCGTACATCGTGCAAGTCCAAATCCCGCCCCCACAGATGAACAGCGGCGCCGAACTCGGTCTGGTGCCAGTGCGTGGTGCAAATGGTCACAGTGCGGAAACGCCCGGCAATGGCGTGCTCTTACGTGACGTGGCCACAGTAAGAGAATCAACCGTCGCCGGGCAAATCGACCGCTACAACATGCGGCGCATGATTAGCATCACCGCCAACATTGATACACCGGA
>JAYSXU010000199.1:0-5448 GCA_043716965.1 Fimbriiglobus sp. | reverse complement strand
TTATTCGTTTGATTCGTGTCATTCGTGGTGGAAATCTGGGTTAGAGTGCGTCAATCACTTCGATCAGCACACACGACACGTTATCGCGGCTACCGGAGTCGAGGGCCAGTTGCCCCAAGCCTTCCGCACAGGCTTGCATGTCGGTTTGCTGGTTTACGAACGCCGCGAGGTTTTCATCTTGGACGACTCCGGTCAGTCCGTCGGTGCAGAGCAATAATCGGTCACCTGCTTGAACTTGCACGACGATCACGTCCGGGCCGTCGCCGACTTCTTTGCTGCCCAAGTATTTCCACAGGACGTTTTTGAAGCGATGCTCTTTTGCTTCGGCTGCCGAGATTGTTTTCGCTTCGACCAGAGCTTGGGCTAAGGAGTGATCGACCGTGAGTTGGGTGATTTTGTCACCCCGAATCAGGTAGGCCCGACTGTCGCCGACACCCGTCACGTACAACTCACTTCCCTTGCGCCAGATCGCGGTGACGACCGTGGTGCCCATGTTCTTCATGTCTTTATCGAGGGCACCCATTGCCATGATTTCTTCATTGGCCTGAACGATGGCCCGCTTCATGGCGCCTTTAACGCCCTCAACGTTGAGGTGGGCGGTCAAGTTTTTGCGAAGTTCGCGGGGGATGATTTCGATAGCACGTTTGCTAGCAATTTCCCCGGCGGCTTGGCCGCCCATCCCGTCGGCAACGATGCTGACGATGAGGTCCGGGAATTGCTTCACTTCAATTGAGTCTTCGTTGTTCTCGCGGTAGTTTCCGAGCAGACTACACTTGCCGATGTTAAGCGCGAGCGCCATGGGAACTCTCTCTGAATCGATCCGGTATCCGCGACAAATGTTGGGATAAGCCGGCAAACCCAATGGAACAGCCGGGAGAAAATCCTGGCGAATCAGTAACGGAAGTTAACAGAATGTTACAGAAAGATTACTCCTTCTGACCACACCAATCGCCACGAATCGCTAAAACGGCTCCGCAGGTTGTGATGCAACTACTTTCAGCTTACAACGATAATGTGCGGCGTGCAACAAACCTCTCCACTTCCGCCGAATTCCCGAGAGTAACATTCGGAACCACCTGCCTTACATTCGCGCGGTTCCACAAATAGCCACCGCTCCAGGGAGTGACTACGATCGTCTCGAAGATGTTCGGCTTCACAGCCATCTGGGAAACAGGATAGAATACGCACACTTTGAGGGTTCGGAATGACGATTGGCTCCGCGAATCGTGTTGTGCTGGTTCACGACTGGTTGACCGGGATGCGGGGCGGTGAAAAATGCCTCGAACCGGCCTGCTTGCGGTGGCCAGACGCGCCGTTGTTCACATTGCTGCACCAAGCTGGGTCGGTGTCGGAGTCCATCGAGCGTCTGGAACCGCAAACGAGTGTGCTAAACCGGCTCCCCAGCGTGAAGCGGTATTACCGCTACCTACTGCCTGCAATGCCGTTTGCGGCGAAGTGGAAAATCCCCGATTGCGATTTGTTACTGAGCTTCAGCCATTGTGTTGCCAAGGCCGCCGTCCCGCCGCCGGGTGTGCCGCACATCAGTTACTGTTTCACCCCGATGCGATACGCTTGGCACATGCAAGATGCATACTTTCGACGCGGGCAATTGGGACGATTGAAAGCCGCTGCTGCAAATGTTCTTCTTGCCCGGATTCGGGAATGGGATCGCCGCACGGCGGATCGGGTTACCCATTTCGTGGCCATTAGTCGCACAATCCAAAACCGCATCCAGGAATGCTACGACCGTCCCAGTGTTGTGATTTACCCACCCGTAGACACGGACTTTTACACCCCCGCACCCGTCGAGCGCGAAGATTACTTCCTGGTCGTGTCCGCTCTTGCACCGTACAAGCGGTTCGATCTGGCGGTTCAAGCGTGTAACCAACTTGGCAAAAAACTGATCGTAATCGGGGCAGGGCAGGATACCAAACGGTTGCACCGGCTGGCCGGTCCGACGGTTCACTTTCTGGGTTGGCAATCCGACGAGGTCATCCGCGACCACTTGCGGCGCTGCCAGGCGTTGCTGTTCCCTGGTGAAGAAGATTTCGGCATAGTGCCGGTCGAAGCCCAGGCGTGTGGGACACCCGTGATTGCTTTCGGTCGCGGCGGAGCCACGGAGACAATCGACGCGCTCGGCGAATCCGCCAATCCCACGGGCGTGTTTTTCCACGAGCAATCGGTCGAAAGCCTGATTGAAGCGATGGGCCAATTTGCGCAGGAAAACGGCGTGTTCGACCCACGGACCGCCCGAAAAAATGCCCTGGCGTTCCGTAAAGAACGCTACGAAGCCGAACTGTTCGGCCTGGTCGAGCGCGTCATGAACGGCGACCGCGAGCAACCCCGCCAAGCCGCTTAAACATAATCGTTCACCACGAATCACACGAATCGGACGAATGAAATCAAGATTGCCAAGTCAAGCATGAGGCACGGTTCAACTATCCCAACTCTCAACGTCAAAGATCTTCTAATTCGTCCGATTCGTGTGATTCGTGGTGATTGATCCGGGTCAGTTTCAGTTCACAATGTTCCGTAGGCGTTCGCCCAGTATCGCCCGGCGGCAGGCTTGAGCGCCTTTGGTCCGCATGTCGTGCAGTCCTTCTTCTGAATAAAACGCGGCGTGGGGGTTCATGATTACGCGGTCATGGCAAGGGTCGGCGGGGTTGCGCCATGCAACGAGCAACGGATGGTCGGCGGGTGGCGGTTCGACGGGTAGCACATCAATTCCGGCACCAGCGAGTTGACCGGAGCGGATCGCATCGAGAATTGCCAACACATCCAGGACATCTCCACGGCTGGTGTTTACCAAGTAAGACCCCCTCGGCATCTGGGCGATTTCCTTCGCCCCGATGATGTGGCGTGTTTCCGGCGTGAGTGGTGTGTGCAGCGTCAAAACGAAACTTTGCTTCAGCAGTTCCGGCAAACTTTCCGCCCGCCGAATCCCGAGTGATTTGTCGGAACCGTCCGGCGTGTGCGGATCGAAGAACATCACGTCCATCCCGAGCGACTTGGCGCGTAACGCCACGGCACTCCCGATTCGCCCCAAGCCGACGATTCCCAAGACGCGGCCCCTTAATCGCACAAGTGGAGCGGCTTGGGCGTGGGACCACGGCGTCATGCCGCGTAGCAACCGGGTGTTGAAAAAACTAATTCCGCGAGTCAGGGACAGCACCAATCCGATGGCCGAATCCGCCACTTCTTCCGTGCCGTAATCCGGGACATTGGCCACCGGAATTTTGTGATTGCGAGCGCCGACGTGATCGACGTTGTCGTACCCCACGCCACAGCGGGTGATGAGTTTGCAGTGTTTCAGCCGTGAAATCGTCGCTTCGGTTAAGGTGAATGTATGCCACATCAGCATCGCATCGACATCTTCAATTCGCCCTACAAGGTCCGATTCCTTCATCGCATTGAGTGCAACCACGTCGGCGACATCCCCCAAAACCGCACGCTCGGGGGCAAGGTCATCGACGATGAAATCGGTTACCACAACACGAAATCGCTGGGTCATGATTTGGCTCGAATGGCGGTGTCATCGGAATGCTTGCGTTGTACCCATCCTGCACGACACAGGCCAGCATCGACGTGATGTAACGCAAGGGTTAAGAATCCGATATGCTACTCTCTACGCCCCGACCGAGGATTTTACCGCATGGCTCGTCGTTCCCGTTCTCGTGAAGTCACGCTCCAGTTGCTGTTCCAAAAGGACCAAAACGATGTGGCAGTGCCACGGCAAGCGATCACAAAATTCGCCAACGACCGATTAAAAGACCCGGAACTCATCGACTTCGCACTTGCGCTTTACGACGGCGTCGTGAAACACCAACCGGAGATCGACCAACTCGTCACGGCTACGGCGGAGAAGTGGCGGTTGTCGCGGATCATGCCGGTCGATCGCAACGTACTTCGGCTGGGGACGTTTGAGTTGCTCCACAGTCCGGATGATTCCCCGACTGCCGTCGTGATTAACGAAGCCATCGAACTCTCCCGCCGATTTGCCACGGCGGATTCGCCGGGGTTCATCAACGGCATCCTCGATAAGATCGCGCAGAACCACGCCAAAGCGAAACTTGCCGCAGCAACTCCGAAACCTGAACCGATTGTTGAGCCATTGCCACCCGTCGAACCCGTTTCACCGCCAATCGAATAACGGTTGCTTCATGCCAAGTGGTTCGCCGTTTACTGCTATGTGTCAATCACTCGCCGCACTGGCCCGGCCTGTCGTCGCGGACTTGCACCTACACACTACCGCCAGTGATGGAGATTACACACCTTCTCAGGTTGTTGCCTTCGCGCGGCGAGCAAAATTATCCGCCATCGCCATCACGGACCATGACACGATTGCCGGGGTTGCCGCTGCTCGCGAGGCCGCGTTGGGGACGGCGTTGACTGTCGTTGCCGGTGTCGAATGTTCGGCGGAACTGACGGGGCGGGAATTCCATATTCTGGGGTACTTCGTTCGCCCAGACGATCCCGAATTTCACGCGGCCCTGGTTGATGTATGTCACCGTCGCCGCGAACGGTTTGAAGCGTTCGTGTCCCATTTGAAGGAACAAGGGATCCATTTCACGCCGGGCGTGGTGGAGTCGCTCATCAGCCGAACGCCTAGCTTGGGCCGGCGTCACCTTGCGGGGTTGTTGGTACAATCCGAGAACGCCCGAAGTCGGTATGAGGCGTTCAAGAAGTTTGTCATTCCGATCACGTCCCAAATCGCACCGTCGCATTTGACACCCGCGCAATTAGTTATCGAACGAATTCACGCAGCCGGTGGGTTTGCGTCGTTAGCTCATCCGTCACAAGACTGCGACGACGCAACCTTCACAACCTTACGCGATCTTGGCATGGACGCGATCGAAGTAAACTTCCCGGCAGCGAACGCGAAACACTCCAAGAATTTACGCGCAATCGCCAAACGACTCGGCATGATTGTGACGGGTGGTAGCGATTGCCACGGTGGTGATTCGGCATCACGCACGGTCGGTTGTCGTGGGTTGAATCACACCGAATGGCAGGGGCTTCACCAGGACATCTCGACCGCTCCGCTCGCATCCGTGTAGGCGGTTCATCACAGTGGTGCCGTTCGTACTCATCACGCCGTTTGGTTCGCACCCAACGCCAAGCCGACCTGAAACATGGTTCATCCCGTTCTCGCAGAGTGGCTTTTTTTTGGCTGTAGCGCACTGTTACACAAACCCGACCACGGATCAGGCTCGGCGTCGGCCTCGGTGCGGGCACACCACGGAAAAAGGAATTGGCCAATATGAAACGGATCTTCGTGGCAATGCTTTTCGCACTGCCAGTCTTCGCGTTTGCGGGGCAAACCGCCCAAGCTCAGGGGTGCGGCGCTTTCTGCTTCAAGTTTCTCGGTCTTCACCAGCACGGCCCACTTTACAATTACGGACCATACTCCGGATATTACCCGTTTGAGCCATACGGCCCGTGGAACGC
>JAYSXU010000198.1:0-5459 GCA_043716965.1 Fimbriiglobus sp. | reverse complement strand
CAACAAACCCCTATGAATACGTTACGTATCTTTCGAGACGTTAGTAACTACCCACCGGGACTGACGTGGATGCATAGTTATCGGCACCAGTTGTAATGATGCGGCGACTTCCTGTAATCTGGACCACGCGGAAGGTTGGTCCTGCCCCTAGTATGGCACCACCGGCGGCGGCAATCATCGACACCCAGGCTGCAAAGAATGCATACCACGTCACGCGGGTGGCGGCATCAGCGGCCTCTTTTTGGGTCTGGGGGTCACGTGCTTTTTCAGCGACTTGATTGGTTTTCTGCCGCCACTCGGCGATCTGCGCATCGGAAACCCCAGCTTCACGTGCTGCCACGTCCCAGCCGGGTGCGTTCGCCGTCCGGGTTGCGTCCGAGATGCCAGCCAATGCGTTAATGCCGCCCCGAACACCACTTGTGCCTAGGAACAATAGCACCGCGAAAAACACGGACCACATCACGATTCCCGACAGAAACGCTTCCATCTTATTTTCGCCGGCTGTCAGTAAGCTGACGACGACACCGCCAACAAATAGTGCGGTGATCGTGGTCAGAATCGCCCATATCAGGGCACCGTTCTGTAGTGTCGTCCCGGTCACTTTGTCACTGATTGACAGCCCGGTTGCGGCTCCCAATATGCCAAGGAGGAATTGCAACGACAGTGCAAGCGCGACGCCCGCTGCAATTGCACCCCAACTAATCCGTGTATGAACGGACGGTCTGTCTTCACTTCGGTGCGTCAACTCTTGCGTAATCACGGTGCTCTCCACGAGTGTTTTGGGGGTTGAACTTTGGGATTGAGTCTGCGTCTTGGCGTGTTTGTTATTCTTGTTCATAGGGTTATCGTCCAAAAAATAGTAATGCGATAAGCACAAAGGGGAGTGGCAACCCAACAATCAGTGCCCCGAGGCCCCAGCGGATATTGCCTTTTCGTTGCGGCAAGTTCTTCTTCATACCAATTCTCCAAGAAGTGCTAGTGGTAAAACCGGTTTGGTTGTGATAGATCATTCATGCCGCGATCACGATGCAGTTTCGATCGTCGCCATGCTGCGTTCCAAGCTAGCCACGTGGAGGCGACACTTAGGAAGTAACACGGCTTGGACTAGATCCTTGCAATCTTCAGCGACATCGTCATCGTGCAATATTTTTTCGTAGTCCGAGATCCCGTGTTCTTCGCCTTGCTTCAAGGTGGCCAGAACTGATACCGGACCCATGACCTTGGCAGTGCCTGTAACGGCTTGGGCGAACGTACCCCACGAGCCGGAACTCTCGGACGGTTCACCGCCACAATCGAGAATCTTGCCACGCAGTACCGAAACGGAATCGCGGTGTTCGTCACGAATGCGATTCAGTTCAAGTAACAATGGTCGATTCGTGAATTTTCCGTGGGCTTGATCGTAGGTTTCAACGGCGGACATTTCGCCCCGTAGCAGCGAATTCAACGCTTCAATGTCTGCCGAACTTGCTGTTTTCAGTTCCGATAACGTCGGGCGGTTACTGTTCATGTTTGACTCCTGTTGTCGTGCAAAACTCGACCATCGAGTTGGCAAATCATGATTAAGCAACGTCCGTGCCAGACCGTGAAAATACGTTTCGTTTATGTCGGTATGCGTTGCCACTCGATCAAGGCAGTCTACCTTAAGCAGGTCGGATTCGAGAGTTGCGCGGGTCCGTTCACATGCGATTAACGAGGAGACGTGAGTCAGGTAAGTCTCTGGGTCAGTTTTCTGAATCTACACGGTGAAATCACTTGACACAAATGCACCACGCAACGCCGAGTCGAGACTCGGCGTTGCGTGGTGCTATTTTCAAAAAGTAATTCAGGATCGAGTTACTTGTTAGTGTCAGTGGTGGCTTTATCGCCTCGTTTGAGCACGACGGTACACTTCGATTTCATCTGGGGTTGGGTCTGGCCTTGTTGGGGAACAGTGCCGCCAGCGGCGGTCACTTCGCCTTGTTGCGCGGGCGCGTTGTCGTGAAGACAAATCGCAAGATAGTCATTCGTCAACACGTAGACGCCGGCCATTTCTTGGCTTCGCTTTTCGCCCGGCGTCGGCTTGGTGGCATCGGCGACCTGGGCTTCGGTCACCCGAATTGTTCCTTGTGGGCCGAAGTTCACTTTCAGTGGTGCCATCATGTTGTCCTTACCACCAGTGAATGTAATCATGTTATCTTTAACATTCACGGTGACATTTTTCGCTTCGGGCATCGGCTTGCCATCTTTTTCGTAACAAATCACCGTCCAATTCCCGTTGATCGACATCGGGGTGTTGTCCCGATTCGCTTCACGTTCCGCAGTCGGTGCCGGGGTCGGGGCTTGGGCAAGAACGAGTACCGCGCTGAGAATTAAAGCGTTCATCTGGGTTCTCTCTGAGCCGGTTATCACTGAACAGCCTACCCCAGCTCATGGCGGGCGGTTCGTGTTCTGGAAATCCAATCACCTGTAGCTAACACATAGCCCAAGCGAGGCGATTTCATGAGTTGCAACCGATATGCCGGTTTCAGCGGATTCGGGAGTGATAGCGGATTTGAGTGTTTTATTGGTGGATTACCGGCCACTATTCCAGAATCGGATCGTTAATGTGCGTAGCGCTGCGTCCCGCTGTGTGCGGGGGTTCCCAACACAATCGGTGAATTGAGCGATGAGATGGGAAATCGTGGCTATCACGGCTGAACGCTTGGCAGTGGAACAGGTGCTGAGGTCGGCACGGCAGGTAGACCACAATTGCCGACTACTCCGCACGCGGCTTGGAAGTTCAGACAGGGTCCGCAGTTCGTGTTGGAACGAAACAGACCGTCGAACGGAGAAATGGACGGGATGAAAATCCGATCACCGGGTTGGAGTTGGTAATTGGTCGCCGTGTCACCAAGTTGAACAATCTCGTTGTAACAAATTGGGAGTAAAATTCGGCAACCGTCCGGCTTAGTGGGACGGGAGACGATGATTTTTTTGGCGTCCGCTTGCCGGGTTAAACCGCCGGCCACGAGAATGCCGTCGAGTACCGTTTCCCGTCCGGCGAGCGGATAGGCACGCGGGGCGTTCGCTTCGCCAAGAACGTAGAACACTTTACTTTCGCGGCCAATTAGTCGGACAGTCACCGCAGTGGAGGCTTTCTCTTTTGCGTCTTTTGCCTCTTTCACTTGGGCGTCGATGAGCCGTCGAACTTCGGATTCAATTTGCGAAACGGTCTTCCAAGCCACGACGGGGCGACCGTATTTCCCGAGGTCGATTGTGCCGTCAGGTAACACGGGTTGATTGCCCGGCAACCGGATGGGTGAGTCCAAGTCGATCGCCTCGACGGCGAGCGTATCGCCGGGTTCGATGACGTAGGCCGCAAGCACGGCTTTATCGAGTTCCTTGGGCAACGGAGCCGGGTTGACGGCCGCGAGCCGCATTTGTTCGGCTGATGCGGTCAGTTTGTGAACAGGTGGCGTGAAACCAAGCGTGGATGCAATCGTGTTACACCCCATTCCGGTGACACTCGAAGCCAGAAGCACAAAACACAAAATCAAGTGCTTGAATAACTTCATCCGAATACCCCGTCGGCAATGACCGCATACAAAACATTCACATGCAGACAGTGGGTAATATCGGTTGGTTTGGTGAGTGCGCTTGATTGGATCGTAAGAGTTGAATCAAAGTTGCACCCTGACAATTTCGGTAGCCTTCGACTCCCGGCGAACCGGCTGCGTAAGCTGCTGGGTGGTCTGCCACAAGCAACGGGTAGGTTCTTACCCTGGCGACTGACGTCGCCGGTTCGCCGGGAACGCCTCAGCTTATTGCGCCGCGCTCTGAAACGGAACGTATTGACCGATGAAGAATCGAACCGCGTTTTCGCTGAGTAAGCCGACGGCGTTCACCCGGACGACGGGTTGAGTTGTGGTTCCGGCGACACGCAACCGGACCACGCGATTTGACAGCACTTCGCTCACCCGGACGATGAGACCGACCGGGATTGGGCCGATGGCAGGAATGTTTCGTGCGACCAAACGGAGTAGGGGTGCGTTGGGGCCGATTTGCCCGGTGTTGTAAATCACATCCAGATCCAACGGCCCGTTCAAGCCGACGGTTCCCTCCGCAAATAACTTGGCGGCTGAACTGGCCAACGCGAGTTGTTCGATCCGAAATTGACCGCTCCCCAACCGGGCTACAACGTCGCCCGTATCGAACCGAGTGAGCGATTGCACTGGCGAAAGAAACGGACTGATGGTGCCAACAATTGGCAATTCTCGAATCGTGGTTTGCCCGAACTTCGCCGTCAAAGTGCCGTTGACATCGTTGACGGACGACACATCACCACCCGTGAAGTCGAACCGTCCTGTCGTCTTGCCGATCCCGTAACCTGACGACCCGAACGTTCCGGCCAATGCCCCGACGTTGACATCAACGAACTCGATCCGGCCTTCAACACGTGTTCGCCCGTCCCAGTTCAACTCTGTCCGGCCAGTGACACGACCGTTCGCCACGGTCGCCGTGGCTTCGCGGACCGTCAGTTGGGCGCCCCGGCCCGGTAGGAATGCCCAACGCAACGGGACACGGAGTTCGGACACGTCAACGCCCCCGAGTTTGGCCCGAAAGGCGGTGACCGTCCCGCCCCCGCGAAACTCCCGACCGATCGTACTCCTGAGCGTGGCGGACAGCCGACCGGACGCCGAGTCCACGCCGAACGGCGCGAGGACGGTTGCGGCGTCGGCGTTTTCCACCGTCAGCGTTACGACACTCCGGCGCGGTTCGTCGAAATCGTACACCACCCGGCCCCGCAGTGTGCCACCCGCCAACTCGCCAGACAGTGCAGGAATCTCGATCCCTTGGGGCGTCAGCCGTATTTCGGCAACGATATCGGAGGTGTCGAAGAAGTCGTCGCCCCATCCAAAGTCGCGGATTTCCAATCGCCCCGTACCGGACGGTCCATCCGCACCGTGCGTAAACCGCAACGTGACGTTGATCTCGCCGCGGAGGGATTCGAGTGTATTCAGTCCCAGGGTTCGGCTCAGTCGATCCAGTCGGAGTCGCACAAATCGAACCGTGCCGCCAGCGGGGTTTTCAACGTCTTGCTTTTGGGCCGGTTTCGCAGTCAACGGATAGGTGCCATCCACGTCGAACGATCCACCGAGTGCATCGCCTTTCAAAGCGTATGTGATGGCGCCGGGTTTGTACCCGAGCTTGCCAACCAGCTTGGTTGTGGGGATTCCTTGCACCACCAATCGTGGGGCGTCGAGTGCGAGGTTACCCGTGACCTTCGCCGCTTCAAAATTGGGCAACGGCGGTAGCGCGCCGTCGAGTGTGCCGCCGAACTTCCCGGCCAATTTCACGGGGCTGTCCGGGATCGCCCGCGTGAGGGCGGCGGAATCCACGTCCTTAAACCCGATCCGGAATTGGCCCGCATCCGTTCCCACAAGCGGTAGCCGGACTTCACCCGTGACGGTTCCTTCGTAAATGTCCGCTTCCGCTTTCAT
>JAYSXU010000197.1:0-5460 GCA_043716965.1 Fimbriiglobus sp. | reverse complement strand
CTGCTTCAAGTACGCCTGAATGTTTTGGGCCGCGATCCGGATTAGCGGTGGGTCGGACTTCGTGGCGGTTGGTGCCGTGAAGCTGCGGATGCGGTCTTCGGAACTGGCGATCAAGAGGTGGTGGTCCTTCACGGCATACGACGGCGTGAAACCGGACGGGAAGGCGACCGGGTTGGCGAGCGACTTCACCACGAGATCGTTTTTGACGGTTTCGGTCGCGTCAATCTGGTCGGTGTGGGTGCGATTGTACGTGAAGCGGACGAACTGCCCGAGAAAGTCGAGTCCTTGCAGCACGGCCCGGTTCAAATCGGCGGACTTGTCGCCGCTACTCAGTTGAATCGCGAAGGTCCAGGCGGGCGCCCAGTTCGACTTCGCGGGCGGTTCCAGCCAGAAGACCCAATCGGGGCCGAGGCCGTTCAACACCAGTCCGAGCTTATCTCGTCCCACAGCTGGGCCGACGCCCTGATCGAGCGCGTGGGCTAACCCCTCTTTGCCGCCGTCCGGTAAAAACGTGGCGAGCGCGTCCCGGACGCGGTTCGCGTTCACGCGGCCACCCACGGCGAACAGCGCCGCGTTCGGGACCGCGTTCCAGAGCTTCGATATGCCGTCGGCGGGGAAGAGAAACGGGTGCAGCTCCTTGGGCAACACGTCGCGGTTGAAACTGGCGGCCAAGCCGACTTCGAGTTCTTGCGTCGGGTGGATCGAGATGGCGAAGCTGGTCGTGGCCACCCAGACTTTGCGGAACTGGGTCAGAAACGCTTTCTCGTTCGCGTCTTTGGAACCGTCCGTTTTCGCCACCAACTCGGCGTCAAAGCCACGCGGGTTGAACAGGCAAACGGCCATCTTCTTGGAGACATCCAGTTCCAGAAGTCGGGCGGCAATTCCACTGGGTTTGTCGGTCAGCGGAATCAGGCTCTGTTCGATGATCCCGTGAATGGCTTGTTCGCGGCTGGAGAACGCGAAAATGCCGTCGTGAACGCGGTAGAACTCACGAGTACCTGCCACTTTTTCGCGGACGAAGTAACGCTGCCCCCGATGCGACAGCTCCTTAACTGGGCGGATTTCGTTGCCTTGCAGTTGCAGTTTATTCACCCCGTCGATGAGTTGTTGCAAAACGTCCATCGAGCGGGGCTTAATGAAAATGACGCCCGTTTCGGAATCCGGTTTGCCAGCCGGGCCGGGTTGGTACGCCAGGACGATGGCATCGCCCAAGATCGCGTCGCGGACCTGTTCGGAGGTCACACCGAGTTGAGTTGTGAGGAATTGCTCCGCAACTTTCAGCTTGTCGAGTTCGTTGGGATCAGCAAGTTGTTTGCCAACGGTTGATTTTAAGAACCACTCGGCCATCGGGGATTCGCCAATGGTCTTCAAGTGTTGACCAGCATCCCGCATGATCAAGCAAATTGTGGTGTCCGACGGCACGAGATGAAGCACGGCGTCGATCGAATCCGCCGACTTCGCCGCACCAACGATGCCAAGCATTACGAACAGTGTGGGCAAAAACAGGCGGAGGCAGTGCATCAGGAATTCTCGCATTAGGACTTCAACTTCGGAGAGAATCCGACATCGCGCAAAAATAAGTTGACCGCACGCCGCGTGCCGTCAGTGATCGGTTCCAGTCCGGATCTTGCAGCACTCGGCAAGGCGGCGAGTGACTCCGTGGCCGGTTCCATCGTGGTAGGTAAGTCGATTTGCGGCACGGCCATCGGGTCTACTGGAAACAACGCGCGTGTCGGCCTCATGGCCTGTTCGGTGGCGCGATAGGTCATCGCCGTGAGGGCCGATCCCGCCTTGGCGACTTGATCTGAGACTCGTGGTGTGTTGAGGGTGGGTGGCATCGGAACCACTTCAACAACCTCGGGTGTCGGTTTTGATCCGGCTTGAGTGAAGTAAATTCCGACGCTGATGAATAGGCAAGCTGCCATCGCAAGGGCAGACCCGCCGACGAGTAGTCGGCGTTGTCGCCGCTGCCGGCGATCATGTAGAACCATCAACAGAACTTGGCGATTCGAGCCAGCACTGGGTTTCGGAACCGGCGTCGGGAAGGCCGCGAATGCGACCGTTGCCGTCAGCAACGCGCGGCAGGCTGGGCACGTCTGTGGGTGGCGGTCCCCGAGTTGCTCACGCGCAAGTTCACCATCGAGAATCCGCTGTACAACGGCTTCAAACGCCGTGCAATCTGGCGACGGGTCGAGGTTCGGTGTTGGCGATTTGTGGTTCATGGTTGTGTTGCGGGCGGGTGCAGTTTGGGCAATTCGTCAGGCAGCGGATCATCCGTTATGTGGCCGTGGAGTTTGAGTTCGTTCAGCACTTGGCTCCGAGCGCGATGGAGCCAGGTTTTCACCGTACCGACCGGGCGACCGACCACCACGGCAATCTCGTCATAGGGTTGACCTTGTTCATGGAACAAGATGAACACTTCCCGATAATCGTCCCGTAACGTATTGATCGCGGTTTGCAGTGCAGTCGTCAATTCCTCCGCAGGCGAGTCTGCGGGGCGGCTGGGGACATCCTGCAAGAACTCAGTCGGCTCCGGAATTCGCCCCCGTTTGCTGATGCAAGTTCGGCAGCGATTGACCGTGATGCCGAAAATCCACGGCCGCAAGGGCCGCGATGAATCCCACTTGTTCAGACTTCGGAAGATGCGCAAAAACACTTCTTGCGCCACATCTTCCGCATCCTGACGGTGACCGAGCAACCGAAAACAGAGCGCGAAGATTTCCGGTTGAAAACGGTCAATCAACTCCCGCATTGCGTCGGGGTGGCCCTTCAAACAGCGGCTGACGAGTTCCTCGTCGGTGGGCACACGGTTCCCCTCTGCGAGATATACCCGCAGTCAACGAACGAAGTTTCAATCTTGGTGATTCGCTGGTGATCGCGCGATATTTTCCGATTCAGCGGGACCGTTCGCGGGCTTCGTGTAAAATCTCGATGACTTCCTGAACCGAAGTTTCGCGGAGGGCTTTGCCTCGCTTTTCGAGTGCCTCGCTGAACCGGATCGCCGTGTCTTGCATCTGCTCGTGTGTTTCGGGTGACCCGCCGATTAGCACCATCTCGGGCGTCCGGGTGATCCGCTGATGGCCGTCCGTCGAATCCAAGCCGATCCCCAGGACGCCATCGACGATCGGTTCCTTCTTCGCACGTTTCGAGGGTTTCTTTGCCATTATGTCTCCTTCACGGTGTTGTTTCGGGAAGCCTACTGCATTATTCCCAACAAACACGGGGTTGGGTAGGGATTCCGTGCCACGGGTTGCTTGCGTCTAGCGATTCTGACCGCTAAACTCGTGATACGGCACGTTCGTGGTAATCGAACTGTTGAATTCTCTTTTCCCCTGTGATGTGTATGCCTTCCTTGATCTTGCTGAAATCACCGGGCGGCGCGTCCGCTGGCCAGATCCACTCGCTTGATGAGGGGACCGTGTTCGTCATCGGCCGCGACGCCGAGCAATGTCAAATCGTGGTTCCGAACAGTGCGGTCAGCCGAAAACACGCTGTGTTGACGCTCAAGGGCGGCAAATACATCGTTGAAGACATGGGCAGCCGTAACGGAACACTGATTAACCAAAACCGCATTGCGGTGCCCACGGCGTTGAAGAACGAGGACCGGGTCAAGATTTGCGACTTCTTGTTCCGGTTTTACGACGAAAACGCCCCAAAACTCGCCCCTGCAGTTTTGCCTGCTGAACTTGCGGATGCCGTCGAAGCGAACGAATCCGATGAGATGACCACGGTTCGGCATTCGTTTAGTGCGAGTAGCAGTGGGGCGAAGGAACTCCTGGAAGTCCAACCCTCGGATCGGTTACTCGCCTTGTTGGAAATCAGTACCAATCTGTCTCGGACCCTAGAGATGGAACTGCTATTGCCACAAATTGCGGACACCCTGTTCAGCGTCTTCAAGCAGGCCGACCGTTGCTTTGTGATTATGTTGGACGAGCAAGGCCGGATGATTCCAAAAGTCGAAAAATCGCACCGCTCCCGGCCCGGTGGCGAGGGGTTGCGGTTCAGCAAAACCATCATCAAAAAGTGTCTCGATTCGGCTCAGTCTTACCTGAGTGAAGACGCCGCATCCGATTCCGCAATGGGGGCGGCGCAGTCGATCGCCGAATTCCGGATTCGTTCGGTCATGTGTGTGCCGTTGATGACCGCCGAAGGCAAGCCACTCGGCGCGCTACAACTCGACACCCAGGATATCGGCAAGAAATTCCGCGACGACGACTTGAAGATGCTCACCATCGTCGGCAACTTGGCGTCGGTTGCGATTGAAAAAGCCCAAGTTCTCGCCGCACTGGTGACCCGCGAAAAGGAACGGAAGGAAATCGAAGTCGCGCGCAAAGTCCAAGTCGGTTTTTTACCGAAGTCGTTCCCCGAATTGCCGGGCTATGAGTTTTTTGCTTACTACAGCCCGGCGCAGTCCGTGGGTGGCGACTACTATGACTTCATCACCTTGCCACGAGGGCGGGTTGCAATCGTGTTGGGTGACGTTGCGGGCAAGGGCGTTGCTGCTGCGCTGTTGATGGCGAAATTGAGCGCCGAAGTGCGGTTCAGTATGCTCATCGAACCCGACCCGGCGAAAGCGATCATGCTCTTGAACAACCAACTGATTAACGGCGGCATCGGGGATCGGTTCGTCACACTCGCTGCGATGATTATTGACCCCGCTGTGAATCAAGTCACGGTCGTCAACGCGGGCCACATTAACCCGATGAAAATGCAGCACGGCAGCCCGTTCGCAGACGTGATTTCTCACGCGGAGAGTGGCTTGCCACTCGGGTTAGTCGTCGATTATGTTTACGAAGCGAAGACGATTGAGATGAACCTCGGCGAAACACTGATTGTCTTTACCGACGGCGTGACGGATGCAGAAGCCCCCGACGACTCTCGTTTCCAGCACGACGGGATTCACCTAGCTGTTAAGCAAATACCCGCTTCGACATCATCACCGCGACCACGCTCCATCGGGGACCACGTGATTCGGGCCGTGGACCGACATGCGAACGGTCGTGCCCAAAGCGACGACATCGCCTTCGTCAGTTTCGGTCGGGTCGAGGAGAACATCGCCACGACTTCGAGCGGATCGGTTCCCAAGTTGGTCGAACCGGACACGGGCCGATTGAGTAAAAACTAAGCTGCTTCCGTCACCACGAATCACACGAATCGAACGAATAAACCGAGTCTGGTACCGGGAAGTGACTTTTGCTTGTGATCTGCACTCTCCTTGATGATCCTGATTTGATCCGTTCGATTCGTGTGATTCGTGGTGGCACTGTTTTCTGGGCTAATCGTCACGAGATTTGAGTCGATGAGCAACCCGACGGCTTTCCCTGACACCGAAGTTGACACCGACGTTGAGACCGAACACAAAGTCCGGTATCAACCGCCGTACCACGTCATCCTGATGAACGACGACGACCATTCCTTCGCCTACGTCATCGTGATGTTGAAGGAACTGTTCGGTCACCC
>JAYSXU010000196.1:0-5461 GCA_043716965.1 Fimbriiglobus sp. | reverse complement strand
GGTCGGGTTCGTCGTCCGCTTCGGTCACCCGATCGACCGGCAACAGCGACTTGGCTTTAATCTCCATCAAGGTCGCGGCCATGACGAGGAAGTCCCCTGCGAGTTCGACATCGAGTTCCTTCATCACGGCTAAGAACGCCAAAAACTGTTCCGCGAGAAGTGCAATGGAAATGTCCAGAACGTCCACCTCGTTCCGCTTCACTAAATAAAGAAGCAGGTCGAGCGGGCCGTGAAACGAATCGAGTGCAACTTGGTAATGCAACATCAGCGTCGGGGCAAGGGGTCGGGGCGAGGGATCGGGGCGAGGAGTGAGAGAAGGAAATAACGAATTTCGCCTTCGGCGCCTACGTCGCTTGCGTAAAATCAACTGACATTAACCCTAGTCGTGGCTCGCCTTGCGGGAACCGGCTTGGCGCGACAAAATAAACTTGACCCTTACTTTCCACAAGGAGTTTGCCATCAGTAAAGCGTTTGAGACGCAGCGGGACGAGTTCTCGGTCAGCCAGGAGAAAGCGGTCCTGGTGTCGGTTTCGTTGCCGGACCGGCCGTGGCTCACGGACGACCCGTGCGAAGAAATTCGCGGCCTTGCGGAGTCGGCTGGTGCCCGTGTTGTGGGGGAACTCACGCAGAAACGGCACGGCATCCAACTCGGCACCTACGTCGGCACGGGCAAGATTCAACAGCTTCAAGAATTGGTGGAAAGCAGCGATGCGGACGTGGTGATCTTTGACAACGAGCTGACCCCGGCGCAAGCGCGGAACCTCGAAAAAGCCGTCGGCGTGAAGGTGCTCGACCGCTCCGAGGTGATCCTGGACATCTTTGCGACCCGTGCCCAAACCCTGGAAGCCCGCCTGCAAGTTGAACTGGCGCAACTCGAGTATTCGTTGCCCCGGCTGAAGAACATGTGGACGCACTTATCTCGGCAAGCGGGCGGCGGCATCGGCGTGCGCGGGCCGGGAGAAACGCAACTGGAGTCCGACCGCCGAATGGCCGGGATGCGCATCCGGGATTTGAAACACAAGCTCGCGGAAGTGCAAGCCCGCAAGGAACGCGAGGTGCGGAGCCGGGGCGAGTCGTTCACGGTCTCGCTCGTCGGGTACACCAACGCGGGCAAGTCGCGGTTGATGAACAGCTTGACCAAAGCGGGCGTTTACGTGGAGAACAAGTTGTTCTCCACCCTCGACACCCGCACGCGGCAATGGCACATCAAAGACTTTGGCAAAGTGTTGCTGTCGGACACCGTCGGGTTCGTTCGTAATCTGCCGCACGACCTCGTGGCGTCCTTCAAAGCCACTCTCGCGGAAGCGCGGCACGCCAAGTTGTTGTTGCACATTGTCGATGCGAGCAGCCCCCTTGCGGAGGAACACATCCGGGCCGTGATGGAAGTCTTGAAAGAGTTGGAGTGCGACAAGAAGCCGATGATTCTGGTTCTCAACAAGATCGACCGCGTGCCCGATCGGTCGTTCCTGGACGTGTTGAAAGCCCACCACCCGAAAGCCGTCGCCATCAGTGCGGTGTCCGGTGAAGGGGTACAAGAACTGATTGACGCCGTGATCGAAGCGCTTGCCACCGACATCGCCGCCGCCGAGATTATCCTGCCCGCCGGCAATGGCAAACTGCTTGCGTTCCTGAACGCCCACACCGAAATCTACCGCCAAGAGTTTCGCGGCAACGACGTGGTGATTCGGTGCTATTTACCGAAGCACTTGCTGTATCAGGTGGAGGGCGACGGGGTGAGTGTGAAGTATTTGAAGCAAGAAGTGGTGCAGGAAGCAGTGTAAACAGAGAAAGCCCACGAACGAAGAAAGCCCACGAACGATCGTTCGTGGGCCTTCCTCCCATCTCAAACTTTAGCGCACTCGCGCTTTGAACTTCACCATACCACTTTGTCCCGGTGCGATGGGGCCGGGGATCTCGAACCGCACGACTGCGGAGCCAGCTTCGTTATCGACCGAGGTCACGTTGGCGGGGCGATCGGTTTGGGCGGAGCCGGCGATGTACGAAAGGCGACCACTGAGGCTGTCACTCAGGATCAAATCCGTGGCGGGCTTCGTGGTGCCGTTGCGGTACTTGATCGTGAACGTCACGACTTCACCGGCTTGGACCGGGCCGGTCGGCTCGACCGATTTTGTCACGACGATCTGATCCGGGATGTTTGTAATCTCATCCACTTCCAGCGTACCGACGACGACTTGGACCCCGGATACTGTGGCCATGCCTTGCACTTTGCTCAGGCTGATGAACGTGTGTACCCCTTCCCGGACCACCACGATTGCAGGGCGAACGCGGCTATCGAAGCCGAGCGGCTTGTCGCGGTTGATCGCGGCCATCGGCGCGTTGTTCGAGCTAGCGGTAACGCGGCTTAACACTTGCGTGGTGGCATCCAGGCTGTGCGCGACTTGCACGCCACCCGGCATCACTTCGACTTTACGCACCACGTAGCGCGGCGAGCAGATGCACACTTCGTTGGACGTGGCAACCCGACGTTTGCCGTTCATGGTGTATTCGAGCGCGACATCCGTAGGGTTCAAACCGCCCAGGCGTTGACCGAGACCAATCCCGAGAATCGCGCCTTTATCGCCACCGTCCGTGAGGCATTCTTCGGTCGTCGGCTTTGGGCCGATGATCGGGTCATAGAGCGGGACACCCATACACGGCAAAGTGGCAACGGCAGCCGGCGCAGGCAGTGTGTTTTGGCCGGGGAGCAAGATCGTACCGGCGACCGTGGCGCGGGCCAGTTCGTCGGGTTCCGGCTTGCGATCACCCATGCGCAAAATTGCCACGAGCCGGCCGTTGTCGCGGGCCGCGTCCATCGCGCCGTCGAGTGTGATGTCGGTGAATTCGAGCGGCTGGTCGGGCTTCGCTTCGATCGGCACGGCTTTCGTGGGGTCTTCGAGGTAGATCACTTTCGTCACGAGAGTGCCGCCGAGAGCGCGGTCGATGTCCGCTTTGGTAATCAAAATCGGTGCAGGGAATTCCATGTATTTCATGCCCGGTCGGGGCACGAGACTGCCGACCACTTCGAGAACCGGGTAAAGCCGCTCCGTCGGGTGGCCTGGTAGGTTCGCCAGTTCGAGAACGTACCGATAGCCGGGGCGAAAACCTGCGGTGATCGGGGTGGCAAAAATCTTCCCCGTGGCGGGGCCGGGTTGAAGCACGACCTTTACGCCATCCGGCGCGAGAATCCGACCGGCCAACACCGGGGCGGGTGGCCCTAACGGCGGGCAGGTTTGACGTGGCATCGTGGGGTGCGGGTAACGCATGAACGGCATGAGCGGCGAGGACATCGGCGTCGCGGGGGCACACCCCTGCGCACACCCCGGAGCCATCGGCGGGTTCGCAAGCACCATCGGTAGCAGCAAGCTGAGTGTCGCGTTCATGACCGGGGTTTCCTTATACTCGACCCGTTTGCTGTGGTCGGTTATGTAGGTCGTGGTCGAGGCTTTGCGAGGCCCGACATCAAACCGTCAAATGACAATAATCTGGTATTGATTCGGTGGCAGTCGAACGTCGGGCCTCGTCGCAAAGCCTCCTCGACCACGACCTACAAAACGATCCCATCAACCGAATTCAACACTAGGACAAGAGACGGCGACTCGCTTCACGCGAGTCGCCGGTGCTTTCAACGTCAAACGGGTTAGTTCAAGCTCGGCAAGCTGATTGGTCGGCTCAGCGTCGGCGACTTGACTCCACTTGGGAGTGGGGCAGGCGTCACGGTTGCGGGGCTGTTCATTGGCCGTGTGATCGACGGCATCGTCATTGGTGCGGTCGTCGGCATTGCCATTGCAGGCGCAGTCGGTGCCATCATCCGGGGTGCCGCTTGCATGACAGGCATTCCGCCGACTGGGGCGTCCAGTGCGGGCGTGTTCGGGTCTTGCAGATCGACGTTACCGATTCGCACCACAGCCAGGATCGTCCCGCGACGGTTGGCTTCTTCGAGCGGGTTGACACCCGGTTCGAGGCGGGTCGAAACGACTTCTTCGGCACCGGCCACGGCGGCCAAGTCTTGGAACTTCTCGTCCGGTAGGTAGATCACCTTCACGACGAGGTTGCCCGCTTTCACTTGGTCGAAGTCTTCATCCGTGAAGGTCACCGGCACCGTGTTGTGCGACAGGTACGTGACCGTCTTCGCGGTCGCCGGGTACACTTCGAGTGTCGGGTAGTATTGCTTGCCCGGCTGGTTCGGAATGCTACTCAGCCGCAGACGATACATGTTCATTTGTGGGAAGTTGTACCGGGCAGGGGCTTCCAGTCCGGATTCGGGGAAGCTACCACCAGCCGATTGCCACGTGATCTTCATGCCGGCTGGGTTGCCGAAGCGGATCGACGTGCGACCGCCGGCATACATCCCCTGGTACATCCCGCCACCAGGGCCACCCGCGCCGATTGCTGCCACGGCGCCGTATGGCCCCATCGCAGGAACTGGAACGATGCCACCATTGCCCATCATGTTCTGGAAGCCGCTTGTAGTCGGGCCGTAAGCGGGCAAGCCGCCCCCGGCACCAGGCGCACAACCAGCAGGGCCACAACCCGAACCGGATGACAGACCGCCACCCCCATTGCCAACGACCGCAAAGCCAGCGGTTGGCGAGATGACGTTTTTGAAGCTGCCGTTGCGGACGTCAGCCCGAACGACGCCGGCGCCTTCTTTGCCACTCGGCATTTGTGCGGCGGCGGTCACGTGAATTGGCTCGTTGGTCGGCCCTTTCACGTTAGTGATTTCTTGCATCCGGGTCGCTTGGCCGAATGGCCGCGCCCCGTCTTGGCCTGTGTTCCCACTCGGGCTAACACAGCCCCCCAGCCCGGCCAATAACACAATCGCGGCGGCAGTACGTTTCATGGTCCCCCCCATTGAACAGTTCGCCCCATAACGGCCGGGCGACGACCGAAGCCCCCGAAAGGCACCGAATCGGTACACTCTCTTGTTTCACGTTCAGCATCGACAAATCAGCCGCCCGAACTTTGCACAAATTCGGAACACTCGGCACATTCGATCGTGTCAATGGTAAATGGGGCAAGGTAGGGTGGCTTTCGAGAACCGCGTCAGTCGTGATTTGGTAGTTTCGATTGGATATTGTGGTCGAAGTCTACGTGATACGAAGTGAAATCATCCGAGCCACGACCATTAGGGAGTGGCCCAACCCGCCGCTCACGAAACGGTGTGTAACAAGTGAAGAAGCGTAGAACGGGCGGAGGGTTGGGCCGCTCCCTAACGGTCGTGGCTCGGATGGATGTCGGCGATACGGAAAAATCGAGAGCAACACCCACAGGATTTACGCAGTCATGCCGAAATCTAAAACCGATCACGAAAACACGAAAGTCCGAAATCACGAAAAAATCCATAAGCATCGGGGGTTTATTTCGTGTTTTCGTGTTTTCGTACTTTCGTGTTTTCGTGATCCTCTGCGTTTTTGATTGGAATCGGAAATCCTACGGTAAACACTGTTGCTCTGCGTAAGTC
>JAYSXU010000195.1:0-5466 GCA_043716965.1 Fimbriiglobus sp. | reverse complement strand
CTCTGTGGTGAATCTCTTCTCTTGTTACTTCGCACCCGTTGCGATCAGTTCGTTGATCCGTTTTGCAAACCCGCTGACATCAATGATGCGTGACCCTTCGGCCAGAACGGCTTGGTCGAAGAACAGCTTGGCGTAGCCGGGGATGCGGGGGTCTTCGGGTGATTTCGCGTGAAGTTCGCGCACGGCGGTCACGGCGGGGTTGTCCGGGTTGAGTTCGAGTACCCGCTTGATTTCGTAAGGTTCTTGTCCCGCGCGGCGGAGGATGCGCTCCATGTGTGCGGACATGCCGCCTTCCGTGACCAAGCACGCCGCACTTTCCGTGAGGCGGCGTGTCAACCGGATGTCACTGACTTCGGGCAGTTGTCCTTTCAGCGCCGTCAGCAGGCCGGCGAACGACACTTGCACTTCGGGGGCGATGTCACCGGCGGTCGATTTCAGGTCGCCCCGGTCGGCGGCTTGTAGCTTTTTGCCTTTGTACTCGTGCAGGTGCGGCAACGTAAATTCGTCGATGGAGTCGGTCAGCAACAGCACGTCGAAGCCCTTGGCGCGAAACGCTTCCAGGTACGGCGAGTTCCGCAACTGCTCCGCCGATTCGCCAGTCAGGTAGTAAATCTGTTCCTGCTCCGCCGGCATTTTCTCGACGTAATCGGCCAGAGTCGTGTACTGCCCAGTTGGGCTGTTGATCGACTCAAACAACAGCAAGTCCGCGATCTTCTCTTTGTTCTCGAAGTCGCGCGCCAGTCCCTCTTTCAACACCGGGCCGAGGCCCTTGTAGAACGTGAGGTACTTTTCGTACTCGACGTTCTTCAGCGCTTCGAGGCCCGAAAAGACGTTGCGGACCACGTTCTTGCGGATCGTGTCGAGGTGCGGGTTTTGCTGGAGAATTTCGCGCGAGACGTTCAGCGGCAGGTCCGCGCTGTCGATAACGCCCTTCACGAACCGTAAATACGACGGCAGCACCTCCTCGCAATTTTCCATAATCAGGACGCGCTGCACGTACAGTTTCAACCCGGCTTTTTGCTCCTCGTAGTCGAAGCTAAACGGCTTCTTTGCAGGGATGAACAGCAGCGCCCGGAACTCCGACTTGCCTTCAATGTTGAAGTGCAACACCTTGGCCGGCGGTTCGCTGTCGTAGCCAATCGTCTTGTAAAACTCCGTGTATTCTTCCGGCGTCACGTCGCGCGGCGACCGCAGCCACACCGCCTTGCGGGTGTTCAACACGTCCTGCTTCGTCTCCGTTTTGCCGTCTTCTTCTTCGGTGGTCACCAACTCAACTGGGTGTTCGATGAAGTCGGAGAACTTCTTAACGATCGTGCGCAACCGCCATTCATCGACGAAATCGAGCGCATCGTCTTTCAAGTGCAGCACCACTTCGGTGCCCCGGTCGGCCTTGTCCGCCGCCTCGATCGAGTAGGTTCCTTGACCGTCCGAAACCCACATTGTCCCCCCACCCCCGGCCCGCCGGGTCCGCACCGTGACCGTGTCCGCGACCATGAACGCCGAGTAAAACCCGACGCCGAACTGCCCGATCAGGCCGGGAACTTCGGTCGATTGCTTCGCCTTGATCGCGTCCAAAAACGCTTTCGTACCCGACTTCGCCACGGTGCCGAGGTTGTCCACGACTTCCTCCCGCGACATGCCGATGCCGTTGTCCGACAGGGTGAGCGTCTTCGCTTCCTTGTTCGGCGTGATGACGATTTTCCAGTCCTTGTTGCCTTCGAGTTGGTCCTCGTTGGCCAGCGAATCGAACTTCACTTTGTTGATCGCGTCCGACGCATTGCTGATGAGTTCCCGCAAAAAGATTTCCCGATCGGAATAGAGCGAGTGGGTAATCAGGTGCAACAGTTGCTTCAGTTCCGCCTTAAATTCGAGCGTTTCCGCCATGACTTCTCTCCAGGTGTTCGTCCGAAGCCGGTATTTTATGACTACGCAAACAGACACAAGGTGGTATGCCACGCGAGGGAGACAAAAATCGCTGTGGGGCAAAGCAAAGAGTGTTTACCACAGAGGCACAGAGGCACAGAGAAATCCAAAACAAATTCATTCTGTTTTTTCTGTGCCTCTGTGGTGAATCCGGTTCTCAGAGGGTCAGTGAATTGAATGAAGACTCACACGAGGTCAACAAAAATGGTGACGCGATTCCTACTCGGTTGGGCTGTTCTGAGCGTGACAGGCTTTTCGTTGATGGCAGCTTCACCGAACGTGTTGATTGTCATCACGGACGATCAAGGCTTCGGCGACTTGGGCGTTCACGGCAACCCGGTCATCAAGACGCCGAATCTCGATGCGTTCAGCAAACAGAGCGTGTGGTTGAAGAACTTTTACGTCTGCCCCGTCTGTTCGCCGACGCGGTCGTCGCTGCTGACGGGGGCTTACAACTACCGGACCGGCGTGGTGGACACGTTCATTGGCCGGTCGATGATGCGCGCCGATTGCCGAACGCTGGCGCATTGGCTGGGTGACGCGGGCTATCGCACCGCGCTGTTTGGGAAGTGGCACCTCGGCGACAACTACCCGCTGCGGCCGGAAGATCGTGGCTTTCAACACACGCTCTGGCACCACGGCGGCGGGCTGGCACAACCGAGTGACGCGCCGGAAGTCGAAACCCGGACCGCGTACTTCGACCCGATCCTGACGAAAAATGGCGAGAAAGTGCAGTCGAAAGGCTACTGCACGGACGTGTTCACGGATGCCGCAATCGAATTCTTGAAGGCGGACCACCACAAGCCGTTCTTCGCTTACGTCTCCTACAACGCGCCCCATGCACCCTACCAAGTCGATGACAAACTCGCGGCACCGTACCAAAAACTCGACCTGAGTGTGGGCGGGTTTCCGAAGATCGGTCAACCGTGGGCGGCGGGCAAAGTCAACACCACGGAAATTGCCAAAGCTTACGCGATGATCGAGAACATCGACACGAACTTCGCCCGACTCATGAAGACCCTCGACGAGACGAAACAGGCCGACAACACGATCGTGATCTTCCTCACGGACAATGGCCCCGGTGGGGTGCGGTTCAACAGCGGCTTACGCAATCGCAAGGGCACGGTGTACGAAGGCGGCATCCGGGTGCCATGCTACATTCGCTGGCCGGCGAGACTGAAACCGGGACATATCATCGAGCTACCGACCGCCCACATCGACATTGTCCCGACGTTGCAAAGCCTGTGCGGAATCCCGAATCAAGAGTCCGTGCCGAAGATTGATGGCCGCGATCTTTCCGGGTTGTTGAAAGACGAACCGACAAAGTGGAACCCGCGAAATCTGTACAGTCAGTGGCATCGCGGCGATGCGCCGGAGAAGTTCCGGGCGTTCATGGTCCGGGGTGAGCGGTACAAATTGGTTCAAGCTGCTGTTACTCAACCTGTCAAAGAGTTCACGCCCATGTACGAACTGTTCGACCTGTCGAACGACCCCTACGAGCAAGTAGATATTGCCCCGATTCACCAGGACATTGTCGCCAAGATGAAGACCGACTACGAAGGCTGGTTCGCGGACGTAACAAGCCTCGGCTTCGACCCGATCCGCACCCACATCGGAAGCGACAAACAAAAAGTGACCCACCTGTCCCGCCAAGATTGGCGCGGCCCCGACGCCGGTTGGACCCCGGAGAGCATCGGCTACTGGGAACTGCAAGTGGAGAAAACCAGTCGCTACGCCATCACACTACACACCGATAGCCCGGCAACCGAGATGACGCTGAAGTGCGGGGACAAAGAACCCGTCATCGTGAAGCTCGACGGCGTGCGGAAGTCCCATCAATACACCGTGTCACTCGACAAAGGCCCGCTTCGCCTGGAAGCCTGGGCCACAGTGAATGGCAAGCGGGTTGGTGTGAACCACGTGTTTGTGGTGCAACAAGCAGAAAAGCAGTAGTGAGTTGAAACGCACAGAATTGCTACCAACATGAAAGCCCATGCACGATCGTGCGTGGGCTTTGGGTCACTGCAATAAACTCTACTTCTTCAGCGGTCTGTACTCCACCTTCTTGAAGGTCACGACGGTGCCAGGGTCGTGGCCTTGCAGGGCGAAATGCCCTTTCATGTGGGTGCTGTTGGGGTCGGTGAAGTCTACCGTCTTTTTGCCGTTCACGAAAATCTGGATGTGGTTGCCTTCGGCGATCACGAGTTGCGTGAAGAACTCATCCGGCCCGTGGGCGGCTTTGTCCATCACGCAAATGTCCTTGCGGAAGTCACCGAGTTTGGTGCGGCCGTCGGGGTACAGGCTCCCGGTCTTGATTTTGTCCCCGCCGGTCGCATTGATTTGCGCTTCGTAGCCGGGGGGGAAGCTCGTGGCATACTTCGCCCGGAAGTACTGCCCGCTATTGCCCTTGTCGTTGATCTTGGCTTCAACGCGGTATTCAAAGTCGGTGTAATCGTCCTTCTCACTGAACAAGTGCGAGTGCGGCCCGCTGCCCACAATCATGCCGTCCTTCACTTGCCACAGCGGAACGACTTTGTCGTCTTTGAGCATCCCTTCATAACCCACAACTTTACCGTCCACTTTGTTGGTGCGGAGTTCTTTGATGTCCCGGTCGTTCGGCTTGGGGAACATTTTCCAGCCAGTCAAGTCTTTACCATTGAAGAGGGAAATCCAGCCCTCCTCCGCTTTCTTGTCGTCCGCCGGGGCGGTCACGATCAGGGTTGTGAGGATCATTCCGAGTGCGGTTAGCATCCCGAAAAGTGTGCGCGAGAGGAACATTGGGTGGTCTCCGGTGTGCAAAAATGTAGAAAGCGGTGGGTCGGGTATCCCGTGTTTCAATCAGTCTGAACCAGGGAAAACCTACTGAAACCCTGACGGTTTGCCATCCTGCGTGGCGCAAAAGGCGCATTCGGAGGGTGTCAAAATGGAAAATTCGCGTAACTTGGCTGGGTTATGGTTGTCATGTGGGTTTCCCATATCTATGCTGTGGGGCATATCGGGAATTTCGGTTACTTGGGCAAGATGCTCGTTTTCTAGCAACCCTTGCACTGTTTTGGTCGCCCGCGAATTGTGGATTCCACAGCGCCGACCGGTTTTTGTTGATTCACCTAGGAGAAGCTTCTATGAAGCGTCGTGTATTTGCAGCAGCGGTTCTTGGAGCGGCAGCTTGGCTCGCCTTGGCTCCAACAACTGGTTCGGCATTCGGTGGCGGATTGTTCCGCGGCGGTATGCGCGGTGGTTGCGGCAGCAGCGCTGCCCCAGCTCCAGCCGCTTGTGGCTCATCCGCAGTCGCAGCGGCTGATTGCGGTTCCGCCTCGGCAGCCGGTAGCTACGGTATGGCAGCCGGTGCCTCGGGTGGCGATTGCGGCACTGTCGCGGCCGCTCCGACCTACACCGCCCAAACTGTGACTCGTTATCGCACGGAAACCGTTGCGAAGCAAGTTCAAGTGACCGTGATGAAGGCCGTCGGCAAGGAAGTGCCGTACAGCTACACGGTCAACGAGTACGTGACAACCAACGAACCGCGCACCGTGACGCAAAACA